>JAUJME010000119.1 GCA_030447005.1 Solirubrobacteraceae bacterium
CGTTCGGGTTGGAGAGGATGACCTCGACCGCGCTGGTGATCGCCTCGGCCTTCGACCCGCCGCCCGCGTCGAGGAAGTTCGCGGGCGAGCCGCCGTACTGGGCGACGACGTCGAGCGTCGACATGACCAGGCCGGCGCCGTTGCCGAGGATGCCGATGTCGCCGTCGAGCTTGACGTAGGTGAGGTCGCGCTCGCGCGCCATGCGCTCCTGCGGGTCCTCGTTGCCCGTGTCGCGCAGCCCGGCGTTGTCCGGGTGGCGGTAGAGCGCGTTGGCGTCGAGCGTCACCTTGGCGTCGAGCGCGGCGACCTTGCGATCGGCGGTGACGATGAGCGGGTTGACCTCGACGAGCATCGCGTCCTCGCCGACGAACGCGTCGTAGAGCCTGGACAGCAGCGCGCCGACCGGCCGCACGACGTCGCCCGCCACGCCGGCCTCGAACGCGAGGCGCCGGCCGTGGAAGTCCTGGAAGCCGAGGAGGGGATCGACGTGCAGCCGCGCGATCGCCTTCGGGTCGCGCTCGGCGACCTCCTCGATGTCCATGCCGCCCTGCGTGGAGAGCATGAACAGCGGCGCCTTGGCCGCGCGGTCGAAGACGATCGACGCGTAGTACTCCTCGGCGATGTCGCTTGCCGCCTCGATCCACACCTCGTGGACCGTGAAGCCCTTGATGTCCATCCCGAGGATCGCCTCGGCGTGCTCGCGCGCCTCGGACTCGTCGTTGGCGACCTTGATCCCGCCGGCCTTGCCGCGCCCGCCGATCTGGACCTGCGCCTTGACGACGCAGGGGTAGCCGATGCGCTCCGCGGCCGCGACCGCCTCGTCGACCGTCCGGGCCGGCTCGCCCGACGGGACGGGGACGCCGTGCCGGGCGAACAGCTGCTTGCCCTGGTACTCGAGAAGGTCCATGAGGGGCGCGGACTCTACAATCCCCGCTCCGCATGGCACTGCCCAAGGACATCAAGTGGGTGACGTTCGACGTCTACGGCACCCTCATCGACTGGGAGAAGGGCGTCCTGGAGGCCTTTCAGAAGGAGGCCGCCCGCGACGACTTCGCCCTCGACAAGAACGAGCTCATCCCGATGTTCCACGAGATCTCGCGCGAGGTCGAGGGAGGGTCGTACGAGCTGTACGCCGAGGTGCTACGCCGCACGGCGGTGGAGATGGCCAAGCGGATGGGCTGGGCGCTCGAGCCCTCGCGCTCGGGCTTCCTGCCCGACAGCGTCCAGCGCTGGCCGGCGTTCCGCGAGTCCAACCCGAACGTCGCGCGGTTCGTCAAGAGGTTCCAGACCGGGCTCATCTCGAACGTCGACGACAAGCTGCTCGGCCAGACGCGACGGCACATCAACCACGACTACGAGCTCGTGGTGACCGCCCAGCAGGTGCGCTCCTACAAGCCCGACCCGGCGCACTTCAAGGAGTTCGCCCGCCGGATCGGCGGCAAGAAGGGCTGGGTGCACGTCGCGTCGTCGTACTACCACGACGTCGAGCCGTGCCTGAAGGACCGCGTCCCCGTGGTCTGGGTCAACCGGCACGGCGAGGAGCTCGCGGGCCGCAAGAAGCCGGACGCCGAGGTCGCCTCGCTGGCCGAGGCCGCCAAGCTGCTCGGCGCGGCCAAGTAGCCCGGCGGCGGCCGGGCGGTCGGCGGGCGCCGTGCGGGTCGTCTCCGTCCATCCGGACGTGCTCGTCGCGACGAGCCGGGTGTGGCAGACCACGTGCACGATCGTCCGGTCGGGCGACGAGGCGTTCGTCGTCGACTCCCCCGTCTTCCCCGACGAGCTCGAGCTGCTGCCGGCGCTCCTCGAGCAGGCCGGGTACGGGTTCAGCGGCCTGCTCGCCACCCACGGCGACTGGGACCACCTGCTGGGACGGCTCGCCTTCCCGGGCGCCGCGCTCGGCGTGGCCGAGACGACGGCGGCACGGCTGACCGGCGGCGCGGGCGAGGCCGCCCGGGCGCTGCGGTCGTTCGACGGCGAGCACTACGTCGTGCGCGCTTCGCCGCTGTCGCTCGGCCAGGTCGAGGCGCTGCCCGTCCCCGGGCACCTGGGTCTGGGCGACCACGAGCTCGAGCTGCACCCGGCCGACGGGCACACGCCGGACGGCATGGCGGTGCTCGTGCCGTGGGCGCAGGTGCTGATCTGCGGCGACTTCCTCTCGCCGGTCGAGATCCCGATGCTCTCGGAGGGCGGGTCGCGCAGCGCGTACCTGGCCACGCTGCGCCGCCTCGAGGCGCTGCTCGACCGCGCCGCGGTCGTCGTCCCCGGCCACGGCGAGCCGCTCGACGGCGTGCGCGCCCAGGCCGTCCTGCGCGAGGACGTCGCCTACCTCGAGGCGCTGCCCGACGCGCGGCTTCCGCTCGCCCGCCGGGACGAGGCGCAGCAGCGGATCCACCGCGCCAACGTGGAGCGGCTGTGATCCAGCACGTCGCCCTCGAGGTGAGCGAGGACGCCACGGACGCCGAGGTGGCGTTCTGGGGGCTCCTCGGCTTCGCCGAGGTGGCGCCGCCGGGCGCGCTGCGCGCCCGGTCGCGGTGGGTCGAGCGAGCCGGCACGCAGATCCACCTGCTGCTCGCCGCCGACGCGGTGGCGCCGCCGAGCGGGCATGTGGCCGTCGTCGCCGGGGACTACGCCGCGACGCTCGAGCGGCTGGTCGACGCCGGGTTCGCGCCCGACGCGCGCGAGGAGCACTGGGGTGCGCCGCGCTGCTTCGTCCGCTCGCCGGCGGGCCATCGCGTCGAGGTGATGGCGCGCGCGCCGTCTGCCGCCTGACCGACGCGGCCGCCTCACCGCGGCTGAACGGGCTCGAGAGCGGGCAGACCATGAGCATGACCGACGATCTTCCCCGCCGCACCCGCCTCGGCCGCGCCGGCGCGCTGCTCGCCGGTGCCGCCGTCTACGCGCTGCTCGTCTACGGACCGCTCGAGTTCTACTGGACGCCGTTCCTGCTCGGCGTCGCCTACCTCGTCGCCGCCGCGGCGGGGGGCCGCCGCGGCGGCCTGTGGGCGACCGGCCTCGTCCTGGCCGGCTGGGGGGTCGGCGTGCTCCTGCCCAACGAGCTCGGCGTCGCCGTGAGCCCGGGCGACGGGTACCTCATCGGCGTCGGCGCGGCGGTGATCGTCGGAGGGCTGCTCGTCCGCCGCGGCTTCGAGATCGGCCTGATCGGGGTCGGGGCGACCGCGCTGGCCGCCGGCCTCATCCACACCTTCGCGGGCGACGAGATCGCGGCCCTGGTCAAGCCGTGGCCCTACGTCGTGCTGCTCGCCGTCGTCGGTGCGGTCAACCTCGCCTTCGCGCTCGCTCCCCGGTCGAGCGAGAGCCGGTCGACGGACGCCGGCCCGAGGCTCGGCTCGACGGCGCGAGAGCCCTCGCCGACGACGTAGGGCGATCGCCGCCCGCGGGTCAGCCGTCCGCCCGCTCGAGGTGCAGCCGCATGAAGAGGTTGCGCCCGCCGTAGCGGTCGTCCTGGGCGTCGAAGCCGAACGACCGGTAGAGCGCCTGGGCGGCGGCGTTGTGGTCGTTGGCGTCGAGCTCGACGCGCCGGCAGCCGCGCTCGCGGGCGAGGTCGACGACCGCCTCGACGAGCGCCCGGCCGAGCCCGCCGCCCCGCGCGTCCTCGCGCACGAACAGGTCCTCGAGCAGGCAGTCGTCGGCCGCCCACCAGATCCCGTAGCGGAAGCGCACCTGCGCGACGCCCGCGGGCGGGCTGTCGCTGTCGGCGGCCCCGAGCAGGTACGCGGTGTTCGGGTCCTCGATCAGGCGGTCGACGCCCGCGAGGAACGCGTTGTCGGACGGCCACGTGACGCCGAGGTGGTCGCGGAAGTCGACGAGCAGCTGCCCGACCACCTCGGCCTCGTGCGGCTCGGCGCGCCAGACGATCGCCATGCGGCGGGACTCTAGGCGAGGCCGCCGCGCGATTAGCCTGCAGCGGGTGCTGCGCCAGGCCGCCGACCGCATCGCCTCGACCGTCGGAGACGGCGACCTGGTGCTGCAGGTGGGCGTGGCGCCGGGCGCGGCGTTCGCGCGCGCCGACTGGGTCCTCGACCACGGCGCGTACGAGCCTGACGGCGACGCGCGCTTCAGCCGCCGCACGTGGGTGACACGGGATGTCTGCGCGCGCGAGCCGTGGCCGTTTGCCGCCGGCCACTTCGCCTTCGCGGTCTGCACGTCGCTGGCCCGGCTGCGCGACCCGATCGGCGTCTGCGCCGAGCTCGCGCGCGTCGCGCGCGCGGGATACGTCGAGGTTCCGACGATCGAGCACGAGCTGGCGGCGGGCGCGGAGCGGTGGCTGTGCGACGTGGTCGACGCCGAGCTGGTGTTCACGTTCAAGCCCGCCGCCCTGCACGAGGACCCGCGCCTGCGCGTCCCGGCCCGCTGGACCGCGCGCCTGGAGGACACCGAGCGCGTGCACGCGCTGTTCTGGGAGCACCGGTTGCCGGCGCGCGAGCGCCTCGTCGACACCGGCGCGCTCGCCTCCGAGCTCGCCGAGCGCCTGCGCCGGCGCTTCGAGCCCTCCTCGGCCGAGGTCGCGCTCACCGAGGCGCGGCGGCTCGGCGGGCTGGCCGGCCAGGCCGCGTGGCGGCGCGTCGAGGACCTGCGCGGCGGGCGTTAGCCGCCCGAGGCGCCGTTGGACCCGGCGCCGTCGGACGTGATGATCGCGAGGGTGGCGCCGGCGGTGACCGCGTCGCCCTCCTTGATCGGCAGCTCGGCGACCGTGCCCGCCTTGTGGGCGGTGATCTCGTGCTCCATCTTCATCGCCTCGATGATCGTGACGAGCTGACCCTCCTCGACCTTCTGGCCGGCCTCGACGAGGATCTTCCAGACGTTGCCCTGCAGCGGGGACTCGAGGGTGTCGCCGCCGCCCCCGCCGCCGCCGCCCTTGCGCTCGCCGCGGCGCGGCTTCGGCGCCGCCGCGCCCGCCCCCGCCGCCGTCCCCGGCGCGACACCCGCGCCCCCCGCGAACGGCGGGCCGATGACCTTGACGTCGAAGCGCCGGCCCGAGACCTCGACGAGGTACTCATGCTCGACCGTCTCGTCGTCCTCGTCGCCGCGCTTCTCGGGCTTGGGGAACGCGAGCTGCTTGAGCCACGTCTTGTCCTCGAGCAGGTCGCGCGCCGTCTCGGCCCGCGCCCACTGCTCGCTCTCCATGATCGCGCGGTGGAACGGGATCAGGGTCTTGAGGCCCTCGATCTCGTACTCGTCCAGCGCGCGGATCATCCGCCGGGTCGCCTGCTCGCGGTCGGCGTCCCAGACGATGAGCTTGGCCACCATCGGGTCGTAGGTCGGCGTGACCTCGCCGCCCGCCTCGAGCCCCGAGTCGACGCGCACGCCCGGGCCGGTCGGCTCCTTGTAGCCGCCGACCTTGCCCGGCGCCGGCGCGAAGTTCTTCGACGCGTCCTCGGCGTTGATGCGGCACTCGATCGCGTGGC
>JAUJME010000120.1 GCA_030447005.1 Solirubrobacteraceae bacterium
CTGCTCACCAAGCGCGAGCCGGGCCCCAAGCGCAAGCACGGGAACATCCCCCTCTAACGTCGCCCAGAGGACGAGCGCCAGCGAAGTCCGGCCGGGCGAAACCCGATTCAGGACGAGCGCCAGCGAAGTCCGGCCGGGCGAAACCCGATTCAGGACGAGCGCCAGCGAAGTCCGGCCGGGCGAAACCCCTATTCCCTCGGGTCGCGCAGCACCAGCTCGACGTTGCGGTCGCGCTGGCCGCCGCGCTTCTCGGCGGTGCCGGCGGAGCCCTCGGCGCCCTCGCGCTGCGGATCGTTGTAGGACAGCACCCGCGACAGCGACGAGAGCTGCGCCTCGGTGAATCCGAGGGCGGGTCCGGGGGCCGGCGCGGTGACCGGAGCGGCCGCGTCGATCACCGTCCCGAACAGCGACAGGGTCCCGTCGCGGTTGTCCATCACCTCGATGGTCCGGCTCTGCTGGGGCCAGTCGATGTGCGACGCCGTGTTGATCTCCCAGAACGCCCGGCGGCCCTTGCGGAACAGGTCGACGCGGTTCGAGTGGGTGTGGCCGGAGACGAACGCGATCACGTTGCGGCCCTCGAGGAAGAGATCGCGGATCGACCGCTTGCCCTCCAGCCCCCGGTGCAGCGGGGTCGACCTCCGCGGGTCGGCGTCGCAGCCCGGCTCGTCGGCCGGCTCGCACTTGCCCGCCCGCTCGTCCGTGCGCGTGTTGTCCATGGTGTCGAGCGTGTGGTGACCGAAGGCGACCACCAGCTCGTCGCGCCTGCGGGCCTTCGAGAGCTCGCGCTCGAGCCAGCGGTACTGCGGATGGTCGATGTTGCCCGTCGAGCCGCCGCCCTGGGCGACCGTGTCGAGCGAGATGAAGCGGAAGCCGCGCTTCGGCGCCCACGAGTAGTAGGTCGCGTTGTCCCTCGAGCGGCTGCGCTCGGAGCGGTCCACGTAGCCGAAGCCGTGGCGCCTGGAGGTCCCCACCTCGCGCTTGTAGTCGCGCGTCGAGATGATCCGGCGGTCGGGGTCGGGCGCGGTCTTGCCCGCGCCCTGCAGCAGCTTGGCGATGAACGCGGGGTCTCCGAAGGAGGCGAAGAGCTCGTCCGACGAGGCGCCCGAGAACTGCTTGGGGTCGAACGCCGCGTTCGGGAAGACCTTCAGGCAGCCGACCGCGATCGCCCGGAAGAGGTCCTCGCTGGCCGGCGCGTTGCCCTGTACGAGGCCGTCGTGGTTGCCGCGGGAGATGAACCACGGCACGTCGAGGCCCTCGGCCACGAACGACCTCTGCGCGCGCTCGAGCAGGCCCGGGTAGCGCGGGAAGCCCGCGAAGGGGCCGGCGCCGGTCGGCGGCGCCTCGTCGGGGTCGTAGAAGCCCTCGAAGCGGTCGCGCGGCGCATTGCGGTAGTCGTCGTAGTCGGCGACGCCCGTGTAGCGGCGGTTGGCGACGTCGTCGTTGAGCTTCGCGATCTCCTCCGGCTTCGCGCCGCCGCACGGGTTGCCCGCCGAGACCGGCTTGCCCGAGAACGGATCGACCGTGCCGCCGTCGAGGACCGTCTTGAACCAGCGCGTCTCGTTGAGCTGCTGGTTGTCGGCGAGGTCGCCGGTCGTGATGGCGAAGCGAAGCCTGGCCCGGTCACCGTCGCCCTGGCGGACCCGGCTCGTGCGGTTGGCGTTGATGTTGCGCACGACGGAGTCGAAGCTCTGCGTGCCGAGCATCTCCTGCGGGCGCCACGACGACTTGATCTCTCCGCCGCCCGGATCGGCGAAGTCGACGCGGGCGGGCGACATCTCGTCGACGATCTGCGGGTCGGTGACCTGGCCGAAGAACAGCAGCGACTTGCGCGTGCGCGCGCGGTTGCCGCGGTTCCGCGCCCCCGGGCCGCGCCGGACGACGTAGTCGTCGCCGGCAGTCGAGCGCAGCGGGACGAAGCCCGGGCCCTCGCCCGGGACGATGGTCTCCTCGCCCGTGGTCTTGCCGAGCGGGTCGGCGAGCGCGGCGGCGGGCGCGAGCGCGAGAGGGGCGAGCAGGGCGAGGGTGGCGAGCCGGCGACCGCGCATGCGCGGCAGCCTTCCAGAGCGGAGCGCAATGTGAAGCTCCCGCTGTCCGGGACGATACCGTTGGCGCCGGATGCCCAACCGACGCCCGAAGCTCGAGCTGCGCGGCTCCTCGGCCACGCCGGAGGAGGCGGCCGCGGTGATCGCCGCCGTCGAGCAGTTCCTCCGCGACACCGTCCCGCCGGTCGTCGCGGCCCCCGCGGGCCCGAGCCCGTGGGTGCGCGCGGCGCTGCTCGAGGCGGTCAGCCGCGAGCCCGAGCGGTTCTAGCCGGCCTGTTGGCTCCCGGGCGTCACACCTGGCCGAGCCGGGCGACGGCGCGGCGCCGGACGCGCGTGCGCGAAACGAGCAGGATGACAAGCAGGGTCGCGGGCACCGCGGCGAACGCGGCGGGCGGGATCTCGCCACCGGCCTTGGAGACCAGCCCCATGGCCGAGCCGATGAGCACCACGGCCAGCACGATCCGCAGTGCGTTGGTGGGGACCTTGGGCGTGAGGCTCGAGCCGATGACGACCCCGGGCACCGAGCCGCAGAGGATGGTCGCCGCCAGCAGGTAGTCGATGTTGCCGGCGACCATGTGCGCGACCGTGGCGGCCCACAGGAGCACGGCGGCGTGGAAGACGTCCGTGCCCACCACCCGCGTCGGGACGAGCCGGAACACCAGGATGAGCGCGACCGCGATCAGGCCGCCGCTGCCCGCCGAGGTCACGCCGAGCACGAAGCCGACCAAGCCGCCCACGACGACCGCCCGGACCTTGTCGCCCCGCGTGCCCCGGAAGCCGTGGACCTCGGACTCCGAGAGGTAGGGGAAGACCGTGATGCGCACGAGCACCGCGACGCCGGTCAGGAGCAGGGCGCCCGCGACCGCGACGAGGACGTACTTGTCGAACGCGCCCCCCGCCTCGGCGGCGAGGATCTGGAGCGAGACGACGCCCGCGATCGCGGCGGGGACCGAGCCGACGGCCATCCAACCCGAGAGGCGCATGTCGACCAGGCCGTTGCGGAAGTGCCGCCAGCCGCCGACCGTCTTCGTGACCGCGCCGTAGGCGAGGTCGGTGCCGATCGCCGTCACCGGACTGACCCCGAATATGAGGATCAGGATCGGCGTCATCAGGGCGCCGCCGCCCATCCCCGTCAGGCCGACGAGGATGCCGACCGCGAGGCCGAAGAAGATGATGGCGGGATCCATGTGCCAGGGCGTCCTGAGGTGGCAAGTTGACTAACCGCACCAACTTGGTGATGTTGGAGGCTACCAGGCTCAGTGCGGGAGCCACGCGTCCGGCGAGGCCGCCAGGTGCTGGACCGCCTCGGGCAGCCGTCCCTGCGCCACGTCCTCGACCGTCGTCCCCTCGAGCACCATGCGGATGCTCGCCCGCAGCGCGATCCACACGTCGCGCAGCGGCTCGGCCGCGCCCTCGTAGGCCAGCGACTCCGGCCGGGCGCCGCGCACGCCGGCCAGCGGGCCCTCGACCGCCCGGATGACGTCGGCGAGCGAGATCTCGGCGGCGGGCCGCGCGAGCCGGTAGCCGCCCTCGTTGCCGCGCTGGCTGGAGACGACCTGCGCGCGGCGCAGTGCGACGAGGATGTTCGTCAGGAAGTGCCCGGGTATCTGCTGGGCGTCGGCGATCGTCTCGGACGTCAGCAGCCGGCCGTCGGCCGCCGCCAGCTCGACGACGGCGCGGACCGCGTAGTCGGCGCGCGCGGAGAGCCGCACGCCGCTCAGGCCCCACGGTCGAGCAGCGACCGCAACGCCGCCACCGCGTCGGGGATCGCGACCGCGCCCCCGTCGATGCGCAGCTCGGCGCCGGCGGGCGGCTCGTACGGGGCGCCGACGCCGGTCAGGTCGGCGATCTCCCCCCGGCGGGCCCGCGCGTAGAGCCCCTTCGGGTCGCGCCGCTCGCAGACCTCGAGCGGCGTGTCGACCCAGACCTCGGCGAAGCGCAGGCCGGCCGCCTCGTGCAGCGCCCGGGCGGCGTCGCGGTCCGCGGCGTACGGGCTGACGAGGCTCACGAGCGCCACCGTACCGCCGTCGGCGAGCAGCGCCGCGACGTGCGCCGTGCGCCGGACGTTCTCCGCCCGGTCGGCCGCCGCGAACCCGAGGTCGCCGTTGAGGCCGTGGCGGAGGTCGTCGCCGTCGAGCAGGTAGGCGGGGCGGCCGGCCTCGACGAGCGCGGCCTCGAGCGCCGCGGCGAGCGTCGACTTGCCCGAGCCCGAGAGCCCGGTGAACCACAGGGTCGCCCCCTCGGTCCCCAGCGCCGCCCAGCGGCGGGAGCGCTCGAGCGTCCGCGAGTGCCTCGTCACGTTCGGCGACCGGGGCGCCGGGCCGCTCATCGGTCCGTGCTCAGGACCATCCCGGCGCCCACGGTGAAGTTGGTCGCCTCGTCGATGAGGATGAAGCTCCCCGTCGTGCGGTTGTCGCGGTATGGATCGACGAGCAGCGGCGCGCTGGTGCGTAGGTGGACGCGGCCGATGTCGTTGAGCCCGAGGCCCGGGACCGCCTGGTCGCGGTGCAGCGTGTTGACGTCGACGCGGTAGCGCAGCTCGTCGACGACCGCCTTGGCGACCGAGGTCGTGTGCTTGAGGGCGTAGCGGCCGCCGGGCTCGAGCGGCTTGTCGGCCATCCAGCAGACCATCGCGTCGAGCGTCCGCGTCGGCTCGGGCTGGTTGTGGAGCCGGCAGATCATGTCGCCGCGGGAGATGTCGATCTCGTCCTCGAGGCGCAGCGTCACCGACATGGGCGGGTAGGCCGCCTCGAGCTGGCCGTCGTAGGTGTCGATCGCGGCGATCCGCGTCTGGCGGCCGGAGGGCTGGACGACGACGTCGTCGCCCACCTTGAAGACGCCGCTGGCGACCTGCCCGGCGTAGCCGCGATAGTCGTGGTGCTCGTCGACCGTCGGGCGGATGACCCACTGCACGGGGAAGCGGCAGTCGATCAGGTTGCGGTCGGAGGCGATGTGGACGTGCTCGAGGTGATAGAGCAGCGACGTGCCCTCGTACCACGGCATGTTCGCCGACCGCTCGACGAGGTTGTCACCGTGCAGGGCGGAGATCGGGAAGAAGGTGAGGTCGTGGACGTCGAGCTTGGCGGCCCACTCCGAGAAGTCCGCCCGGATCCGCTCGTAGACCCCCTCGTCGTAGTCGACGAGGTCCATCTTGTTGACGGCCACCGCGAGGTGGGGGATCCGCAGCAGCGACGCGAGGAAGGCGTGGCGGCGGGACTGCTCGAGCACCCCCTTGCGGGCATCGACGAGCACGATCGCGAGGTCGGCGGTCGAGGCGCCCGTGACCATGTTGCGGGTGTACTGGAGGTGCCCCGGCGTGTCGGCGATGATGAACTTGCGCCGCGGGGTGGCGAAGTAGCGGTAGGCGACGTCGAT
>JAUJME010000121.1 GCA_030447005.1 Solirubrobacteraceae bacterium
GCCCAACGGCCATCCGCCGGCCGGCCAGGAGACGGGTCCGCTGCCGCCCCCGCTCGCGCCGCCTCCCGCGGTGCCGGCGCCGCCGCCGCGCGCCCCCGCGCCCCCCCCCGCGCCCCGCCGCCCCGCCCCCGCCTACGGCGCCGCGACCGCCGCGACCCGCTCCGGCGGCTCGCCCGCGCGCGGCCGTGCCGGAACCGGGCGCTCCGGTCGCGGCCTCGCCGTGATCGCCGGCGGGATCGTGGTGGCGCTCGCCGCCCTGATCTTCCTCGCCACCCAGGTGCTCGGCGGCGAGGACCCGGCGCCCCCGCCCAACGCGATGGACGCGCCGCCGCCCACCGAGGCGAACGGCAACGCCCCCGCCGGCGCGACGCAGTCGGCCGAGGCGGGCCGCCGCGGCACGACCGTCGCCGTCCTCAACGGGACGACGAGCAGCGGCCTGGCGGCCTCGATCGCCGAGAAGCTCGAGGAGGCCGGCTACCCCGAGGGCGGCAAGGTCGAGACCGGCCCGGACCAGACCCGCACCTCGACGGTCGTCTACTACGCGGAGGGCCAGCGGACGCAGGCGCGCGACGTCGCCACGCTGCTCGGCAGCGCCGACATCGCGCCCATGGACCCCGACACCCAGTCGCTGGCGGGCGCGAACGCCAAGCTGCTGGTGATCGTCGGCTCCGACAAGATCCCGTAGCCATGACGGTGTTCGCGCGGGTGGTGTTCGCGCTGCTCGTCGCTGCCACGCTCTCGGCCTTCTTCCTCGCCCAGCGGCTCGAGAGCGCCCCTCCCTCGCTGGACGGGGCGCGGGTGACGGAGTTCTTCTCGCCCAACGGCGACGGGAGGCTCGACGCCGAGACGATCTCGTTCCGGGTGAAGGAGGCCGGCGACGTGACGGTCGACGTCGTCGGCGGCGACGGCGGCCGCGTCCGGCGGCTGGCCACCGCGATCGCCGCCCGGCCGTCGCGCCCCGTCGAGCTGACCTGGGACGGGCGCACGGACGAGGGCGGCCGCGCGCGCGACGGGCGCTACCGCGTCCGCGTCGCGCTGCGCCGCTCGGGCCGGTCCGTCGTCGTCCCGGCGCCCTTCGTGCTCGACACGACCCCGCCGCGCCCCGTGGTGGTGCGGGCGCGCCCGCAGGGCGGCCGAGAGGCGGGCCGCGGCCCGGCGATCGTCCTGCCGGGCCAGCCCGTCGAGCTCACGGTGCGCCGGGTCAGCCCCCTCCGGCGCACGCAGTTCGAGGTCTGGCGCACGGACGCGGGGGAGCCCGCGCGGGTCGCCGCCTTCGAGGCGCCGCGCGAGGGCTCCGGGCGCGGGACCTGGGACGGCCTGGTCGGCGGGCAGCCCGCCCCCGTCGGCACCTACCTCGTCGTGCCGACCGTCGAGGACCGCGCCGGCAACCGCGGCTCCGCGCCCGCGCAGCTGCCGCCGCAGCCCGGCGAGGTCCCCGGGCGCCCGGGGGTGACGGTGCGCCGCCTCGCCGTCCAGCCGCCGCTCGAGCCGGTCCGGGCCGGCGAGCGCGCCCGCTTCCTCGTCGACTCGCGCGGCGCGACCTACCGCTGGAACCTGCGCCGGGTCGGCGGCGCGCGGCGGATCCGCAAGGGCAGCGGCCGGCCGGGGCGGCCGCTCGACCTCCGCGCGCCCGGGGGCCGCTCGGGCGTCTACCTGCTCGAGGTCCGCAACGGCCGCCACGCGACGCGGGTGCCGTTCCTCGTCCAGTCGCCCGAGCGGGCGGAGATCCTCGCGGTGCTCCCGGCGATCAGCTGGCTCGGGTCCGACCCGGTCGACGACGACGGCGACGGCCTGCCCGACACCCTCGCGCTGGCGACCTCGCGCGTGCGCTTCCCGCGCCCGCTGGCCGGCGCGGACGGAAGCGGCCTGCCGGAGGGATTCGCGACGCAGACCGCGCCGCTGCTCGCCCTGCTCGACCGCGCGCGGGTCCGCTACGACGTCACCACCGACCTCGCGCTCGCCGCCTCGCGCAGCGACCCGAGCCCGACCGACCGCGAGGGGGTGCTGCTCGCCGGCCCCCACCGCTGGATCCCGCGCGCGCTCGCCGGGCGGCTGCGCCGCTACGCCGAGCGCGGCGGCCGGGTGGCGAGCTTCGGCACCGAGGCGCTGCGGCGCGGCGTGACCGTCGCCCGCCGCCGCGGCCGGCTCGAGCGCCCCACCCAGCCCACTCAGACCGACGTCTTCGGCGCGCGGCTGCGGCCGCTCCGCCGTCTGGAGGACGCTGCGCCGCTCGTGCCGCTCGAGGACGAGCCGCGGCTCGGCCTGCTCGAGGGGACCGCCGACCGGCTGGGCGCCTTCCGCGTCCTCGAGGAGTCGGTCCCGGAGCCCGGCGGCCGGTTGCGGCTGCTCGCCGGCGCCGGGCGCGATCCCGGCCCCGACGCCGGACTCGACCCCGCCACCGGGGAGCCCGAGCGGGCCGTGCCCGCGCTGACCGCCTCGCGGCTCGGGCGCGGCGTGGTCATCCGGGTCGGGCTCGCCGAGTGGGGGCCGCGCCTGGGCGAGGATGCCGGCGTGCAGCAGGTCACCCGCAACGTCGCCGACATCCTGCGGCGCGTCCGCCCCCGGCCGCGCTCCCCGCTGCGCTGATGGCCGAGCTCGGCATGATCGCCGCGGCCGCGCTGGCCGCCGGAGCGCTGCTCGCGCCCGCCGCCCGCGGCCGGGCGCTCGCGATGCTCGGCGCGCTGATCCTCACGGCGGTCCTGCTCGGCCTCGACGTCCGCGACACCCCGCAGGTCCAGCCGCTGCTCGACCGCCCGGCCGTGGCGGCCGCCGTCGCCGCCGGCGGGCTGGCCGTCGTGGCGGCGTTCGCCGTGCTCTTCGCGCGCCGGCCGCCGGTGTTCGCCGCCCTCGCCGTCGCGGCCGTTCCGTTCCGGGTGCCGGTCGAGTCCGGCGCGACGACCGCCGACCTGCTCCTCCCGCTCCACCTCGTGATCGCGGCCGGGGCGCTCGCCTGGCTCGTGCCACGCCTGCGCGAGGGCGACGCCCGCGCCGCCGCCGACGTGCCGAGGGCCACCGGCCCGCTCGAGCAGCTGCTCGCCGCCGCGGTCGTCCTCTACGCGCTTCAGGCCGTCTACGCCTCCGACGGCTCGAAGGCGCTCGAGCGGGTCGTCTTCTTCCTCGTCCCGTTCCTGCTGCTCTTCGCGCTCCTGCGCGAGCTCGAGTGGACCCCGCGGCTCGCCGGGACCTGTCTCGGGGTGCTCGCCGGCCTCGCGCTCGTCTTCACGGGGGTCGGCTTCTGGGAGTTCTCGCAGCGCACGCTGCTGCTCAGCCCGGAGGCGGCCGCCGGCGACGGGTTCGGCGAGTCCTTCCGAATCAGGTCGGTGTTCTTCGACCCCGACCTCTTCGGCCGCTTCCTCGCGCTGGCGATGCTCGGCCTGGCCGCCGTGCTGCTGTGGCGGCGGGAGTCGCGGGCGGTGGCGGGGGCGGCGGCAGGGGTCGCGCTGCTGTGGGCAGGGCTCGTGCTGACGCTCTCGCGGTCGAGCCTCGCGGCGCTCCTCGCCGGGCTGGTGGTGCTGGCGGCGCTGCGCTGGGCGCCCTGGCGCACCCTCGCGGCAGCGGGGGCGGCGATCGCCGTGGCGGCCGGCCTCGCGCTCGCCTCCCCCGGCGCGCTGCCCCTCGACCTGACCGGGCGTCTCGCGTTGCTGCGCGGCGGCGCCGAGCTCGCCGCCGAGCGCCCGGTGCTCGGCCACGGCTCCGGCTCGTTCTCCCCCGAGTACCGCCGGCGGGAGGCGGCGTCGAGCGAGCGCGCGGCCGCGGCGGCGCGCACCACGCCGGTCACCGTCGCCGCCGAGCAGGGGATCGTCGGGCTGGGCCTCTACCTCGCGCTGCTCGCCGCGGCGCTCGGACGGCTGCTCCGCGGAGCGCGCCGCTCCGCCGCGCGGGCGGCGGTGGCCGCGGGCTTCGTCGCCCTGGTGGTCCACACCTGGCTCCACGCCGCCTTCCTCGAGGACCCACTGACCTGGGTGCTCCTGGGGGCGGGCGCCGCGCTCGCGCGCGGGGCGGGCCGCGGCGGTGCTTCGCCGGCTACGCCTCCCGGACGGGAGGAGGAAGGCGCTCGGAGCCCAGCCGGCCCGACTCGACGCCCAGCGCCTCCATCCGCTCGAACAGCGGCCGGTTGACCGCGCGGGCGGGCTGCTCGCCGCCGGGCGCGTGGGAGGCCGCGAACGTCAGGTCGGAGCGCTGCTCGGCGCGATCGTGGAGGTCGCCGAGCCGGGCGCGGGCACGCGCGCCGGCGTCGCCCTCGTGGCGGCCGGAGTGCCAGTACCAGAGCTCGGTGTCCGCGGCGCGGTCGAGCAGCGCCTCGGCGAGCGGGAGCTGGAACGGGTGGAAGATGGTCACCGCGCGCGGGCGGCCAGGGAGCGCCCGCAGCAGCCGGCCGGCCTGCGCGGCGGCGAGCCCGGCGGTCAGCGGCCGGGGCAGCCGGCCGACGGCTCCATAGGAGAGCGGGGCCGGGTCGACGGCGATGACGCCGGGCGCCTCGAGCAGGTCCTCGGCGTGCTCGCGCAGCTCGAAGGCCTCGAGCCGGCGCGGCAGGAGCAGGACGACGAGCGGGTCCTCCTGCGGGCCGGCCGGCCGGCGGTTCATCCCCGGTCGTCCGCCGAGCCGCATCGCGTTGACGCTAGCGTGGCGCCGGCATGGACGGCCTCGAGCTCCTGACCCACGTCACCCGGCCCGCCGCCGCCGGCGAGCCGGCCGGCGCGCTGGTCCTGATGCACGGCCGCGGGACGAGCGAGCGCGACCTCTTCGGGCTGCTCGACGTGCTCGACCCTGAGCGCCGCCTGGCGGGCGCCTGCCCGCGCGGCCCGCTCACCCTCCCGCCCGGCGGCTTTCACTGGTACGTCGTGCCGCGCGTCGGCTTCCCGGACCCCGCCACGTTCGACGACACCTTCCTCAAGCTCGACGGCTGGCTCGCCGCCCTCGCGCTGGAAACGGGGATCCCGCCCGAGCGCACGATCCTCGGCGGCTTCTCGCAGGGCGCCGTGATGGCCTGGGCGCTCGGCGCGCGCGCCGGCCGCCCGCGCCCGGCCGGGATCCTCGCGCTCAGCGGCTTCATCCCGGCGGTGCCCGGCTTCGAGGTCTCGGAGGCGAACCTCCGCGGGCTGCCGGTGGCGATCGCCCACGGCTCGCAGGACCCGATCATCGGCGTGCAGTTCGGCCGCGACGCGCGCGAGCGGGCGACCGCGGCGGGGGCCGACGTGCTCTACCTCGAGAGCGCCGTCCCCCACACGATCGACCCGCGCGCGGTGCCCCAGCTCGTCGACTGGGTCTCCGCGCGCCCCTAGACGGCGGCCTCGGGCCCCCTGTCGCGGTAGCGCTCGCGGAACGCGCGGATCGCGTCGAACGCCGCGTCGGTGAAGCGCCGGCAGCGCAT
>JAUJME010000122.1:0-2968 GCA_030447005.1 Solirubrobacteraceae bacterium
ATCGCCGTCCGTCACCGCACGATCAGCGCCACCGCCACCGCTCCCACCACCAGGATCACGCCCCGCAGCACCGCCGGGGGCAGCCGCCGCCCGATCCGCGCCCCGAGCTGCCCCCCGGCGATCGACCCGAACGCGATCAGCGCGACCGGCGCCCAGGCGACGTCGGCCGCGAAGATGAACAGGACCCCGGCCACGCCGTTGACCAGCGCCGCGAGGACGTTCTTGAGCGCGTTGGCCTGCTGGAGGTCGCCCGTCAGCGCGATCCCCAGCAGCGCGAGGAGCAGCACGCCCTGGGCGGCGCCGAAGTAGCCGCCATAGACCCCGGTCAGGAGGACCCCGGCCCACAGCGAGGGCCCGCCGTAGGGCCGCGCGCCGGACTCCCGCCGCCGCCGCATGGCTTCCGAGAGCCGCGGCTGGGCGACCACGAGCACGAGCGCCAGGACGATCAGCACCGGGACGATCCCCTCGAACGCCTCGCCCGGCAGCCACAGCAGGAGGACCCCGCCGGCCAGCCCGCCGAGCACCGAGGCGCCGGCGAGGCGCGCGAGCGTCCCGCGCTGGCCCTCGAGCTCCGCGCGGTAGCCGATCGCCCCCGAGATCGACCCCGGGACGAGCCCGATGGTGTTGGAGACGTTGGCCACCACCGGCGGGTAGCCGACGGCCAGCAGCGTCGGGAACGTGATCAGCGTGCCGGAGCCGACCACGGCGTTGATCGTCCCCGCGGCGACCCCGGCGAGCAGCACGAGGGCCGCCTCGAGGAGCGTCACGCCGGCCCGCGGATCATCGCGGCAACGTACCGGCGTGGCGCCGCGCGACTAGCATCGGGCGCCATGGCGTCCGCCGAGCGCTCCATCGCCTTCGATCCGGCGGTCCTGGCGCAGGCGGAGGCGGTCAGCGCGGACGCGGGCGGCGACCTCTCGGCGTTCGTCAACGCCGCCGTCCTGCGCGAGCTGCGCCAGCACCGCCCGGCCGCGCGCGGCGAGGCGGCAGGCGCCGGGCTCGACCACTACCGCGACGCCTACGTCGGCGCCCTGCTCGACCGCGACGCCCGCCGCGCGCGCGTCGTCGCCGAGGTCGCCGTCGAGTCGGGCGTCCCGATCGGCGACGTCTACGCGGAGGTCTTCCAGCCGTCGCTCGAGCACATCGGCCACCTGTGGGCGGTCGACGAGATCAACGTCGCACAGGAGCACTTCGCGACCGCGACGACCCAGGCGCTGCTCTCGACGCTCGCGCCGGCGCTGCGCTCCGCGCCCACCGAGGGCCGGCTGGCCGTCGTGTCGGGCACGCCGGGGGAGCTCCACGTGCTCGGTGCCCAGATGGCCGCCGACCTGCTCGAGCGCGGCGGGTGGGAGGTCCTCAGCCTGGGCGCCTCGACGCCGGCCGACGACCTCGTCGAGCTCGTCGAGATGGAGCAGCCCGACATCGTCGCCCTGTCGACCTCGACCGTCGGGCGCCTGCCCGGCGTCGAGGACGTCCTCCGCAGGCTCGGCGGCGTCGACCCGCGGCCGTTCGTCGTGGTCGGCGGCCCGCTGTTCTCCGCGGAGGCGGGGGCGCACGCGCGCGGGCTCGGGGCCGACCTGATCGTCTCCGACGTGCGCGACCTCGTCCCCGAGCTGCGGCGCCGATTCCCGCCCGCGCCCGACGACTAGGCCGCCGCGCCCGCGGCGGTCCGCCGCGCGACCTCGGCCCGCACGACCGGCGCGACCTCCGTCCCGAACAGCTCGATCGAGCGCATGATGCTCGCGTGCGGCAGCGTGCCGACGCTGAACTGCACGAGGAAGCGCTGGTGGCCGAAGATCTCGTGCTCAAAGAGGATCTTCTCGGCGACCTCCTGCGGGCTGCCGACCAGGTTTGCTCCGCGCAGCGACCGGCTCGCGTCGAACGCCTGCCGGGTCATCGGCGGCCACCCGCGCTCGCGCCCGATCCGGTCCATCATCGTCGCGAACGGGGCGAAGGCCTCGTCGGCGGCGCGCTGGGAGGTGTCGGCGACGAAGCCGTGCGAGTTGATGCTCAGGGCGGGCGCCGGGTGCCCGGCGTCCTCGGCGGCGCGGCGGTGCAGCTCGGCGAACGGCGCGAAGCGCTCGGGCAGGCCGCCGATGATCGCCAGCGCGAGCGGCAGGCCGAGCGAGCCGGCCCGCACGGCCGAGCCCGGATTCCCACCCACCGCGACCCAGATGGGGATCTCCCCCTCCGGCCGCGGGTGGACCGCCGCATCGCGCAGCGCGGGGCGGTGGCGGCCCGACCAGGTCACGCGCTCGTGGTCGCGGACGGCCAGCAGCAGCTCGAGCTTCTCGGCGAACAGGTCGTCGTAGTCGTCGAGGTCGTAGCCGAAGAGCGGGAAGGACTCGATGAAGGAGCCGCGCCCGGCCATGATCTCCGCACGGCCGCCGGAGATCAGGTCGAGCGTCGAGAAGTCCTGGAAGACGCGGACCGGGTCGTCGGAGGAGAGGACGGTGACGGCGCTCGTGAGGCGGATGCGCTCCGTCCGCGCGGCGGCGGCGCCGAGCACGACCGCCGGGGCGGAGACCGCGAAGTCGGGGCGGTGGTGCTCGCCGAGGCCGAAGACGTCGAGCCCGACCTGGTCGGCGAGCTCGATCTCCTCGAGCAGGTCGCGCAGCCGCTCGGCCGGCGTGACGGTGCGGCCCGTCGACGGGTCGGGGGTGAGCTCCGCGAAGGTGTAGAGGCCGAGTTCCATGGTCCCTCCAGTGTAGTTGCACGTGCAACCGGGGGAACGAGGCCGCGCCCCGAGGGTCGCTCAGGCCGGCCAGAAGTCCTCGACGAGCTCGCCGTCGCGCTCGTGGCGCGGGCCGAAGACCACGTACTCGAGCCCGTCCGGCCCTCCCTCGAACGCCCGGTGACGCCGGGCGCCACCCGCAGGATGTCGCGCTCGGAGAGCTCCACGATCTCGTCGTCGAGCTTCGCCCGCCCCGAGCCGCGGAGGACCAGGTGGACCTCCTCGGCGTCGTCG
>JAUJME010000122.1:3068-5357 GCA_030447005.1 Solirubrobacteraceae bacterium
GCTTGTACCCCAGGGGGGTATCTGGTACGGTGGCGGCATGAGCGATCACGAGTACATCGTCGAGGGCATGACCTGCTCGCACTGCGTCATGTCGGTGCGCGAGGAGGTCTCCGAGGTGCCCGGCGTCGAGCGCGTCGACGTCGACCTCGATTCGGGCCGCCTGACCGTGGGCGGCGAGGGCGTCGACGACGCTGCCGTCCGCGCGGCCGTCGCCGAGGCGGGCTACGAGGTGGCCCGGTGAGCGCCGCGGCCAGGCTCGCCGGCTTCGCCGCCCTGCTGGCCGCGCTGTTCGCCGGGGCGGCCCTCGCCGGGGCGGCGATCGGGCCGCAGGCGCCCGAGGCGGACGCCGAGCCCGAGCCGCGGCACGGCGCCGGGCACGAGGAGAGCGCTGCGGCTGCGACCCATCCCGTCCGCGGCCTGGCGGTCGCCGAGGACGGGCTGCGCCTCGTGGTCGACCGGCCGGAGCTCCCGCGCGGGCGAAGCGCCCGCCTGACCTACCGGATCGTCGACGAACAGGGTGCGACGGTCCGCGACTTCGACGTCGAGCACGAGCGGCGCATGCACCTCATCCTCGCCCGCCGCGATCTCACCGGCTTTCAGCACCTGCATCCCGAGCAGGCCGGGGACGGCAGCTGGTCGGTCCCCGTGATCCTCGGCCGCGCCGGCTCATACCGCCTGTTCGCCGACTTCTCCCGCGCGGGGCGGCCCGTGACGCTGGCCTCCGACCTGCGCGTGGACGGGTCCGCGGACCTCGAGCCGCTGCCCGACCCCGCCACCACCGCGACGACCGGCGGCTACGAGGTCAGCCTGGACGCGGGCCGCGAGCTGCGCTTCACGGTCACCCGCGGCGGCGAGACGGTCCGCACGGAGCCCTACCTGGGCGCGGGCGGCCACCTGGTCGCGCTGCGCGAGGGCGACCTCGCCTTCCTGCACGTCCATCCCACCGGGCACGGCGACGCGATCGGCTTCGCCGCCACCTTCCCCACTCCCGGCCGCTACCGGCTGTTCCTCCAGTTCCAGCACGAGGGGCGGGTGCACACCGCCGCCTTCACGCGGGAGGTGGGCTAGCCATGGCGAGCGCCGCGAAGGGCAAGGAGCACGTCGAGCTGCCGATCACCGGCATGACCTGCGCCTCGTGCGCCAACCGCATCGAGCGCAGGCTCAACAAGCTCGACGGCGTCTCCGCCTCGGTCAACTACGCGACGGAGCGCGCGACCGTCGACTTCGACGGCAGCGCGGTCGCCCCCGAGCAGCTCGTCGCCGCCGTCGAGGCCGCCGGCTACCAGGCGTCGCTGCCCGCGGCCGAGCCGGCGCGCGGCGAGGCCCCCGACGAGACGGCCCCCCTCCGCCGGCGGCTGCTGATCTCGGCCGCCCTCGCCCTCCCCGTCCTCCTGCTCTCGATGATCCCGCCGCTCCAGTTCGACCGCTGGCAGTGGCTTGCCCTCCTGCTCGCCTCGCCCGTGGTCGTCTGGGGCGCCTGGCCGTTTCACCGCGCGGCGTGGGCGAACCTCCGCCACGCGACGGCGACGATGGACACGCTGATCTCGGTCGGCACGCTCGCCGCCTGGCTGTGGTCGCTCTACGCGCTCTTCCTCGGCGAAGCCGGGATGGACGGCATGACGATGGCCTTCGACCTCTTCCCCGAGCGCGGCGCGGCGGCCGACCACGTCTACCTCGAGGTCGCCGCGGCCGTGACCGTCTTCCTGCTCGCGGGCCGCTACTTCGAGGCCCGCGCCAAGCGCCGAGCGGGCGCCGCCCTGACCGCCCTGCTCGAGCTCGGCGCCAAGGACGTCGCGCTCCTCGACGCGAGCGGCGAGGAGCGCCGCGTCGGCGTCGAGCAGCTCCGCCCCGGCTACCGGTTCGTCGTGCGGCCGGGGGAGAAGGTCGCGACCGACGGCATCGTCGAGGACGGGACGAGCGCCGTCGACCAGTCGCTGCTGACGGGTGAGTCCGTCCCCGTGGAGAAGGGGCCGGGCGACGAGATCGCCGGTGCGACCGTCAACGCGGGCGGCCGGCTCGTGATCCGCGCGACGCGGGTGGGCGCCGACACCGCGCTCGCCCAGATCGCCCGCCTCGTGACCGACGCGCAGAGCGGCAAGGCGCCCGTGCAGCGGCTCGCCGACCGGGTCTCGGGCGTCTTCGTCCCGGTGGTGATCGGGCTCGCGGTCGCCACCCTCGGCTTCTGGCTCGGCTCGGGCGAGAGCGCCGCCTTCGCGTTCACCGCGGCCGTCGCCGTGCTGATCATCGCCTGCCCCTGCGCCCTCGGGCTGGCCACGCCGACCGCGCTGC
>JAUJME010000017.1:0-9571 GCA_030447005.1 Solirubrobacteraceae bacterium
CGCTCGTACTGCAGCTCGATGAGCTTGCGCACGACGGTGTCGAGCATCGGCACCGACTTGAGCGCGGCGGTGGCGGCGCGGTCGGCGGGGTGCTCGTAGGCCTTGGGAGAGATCCCCCGCAGCCGCTGGTCGTCGGGAAGGGGATCGCTCATGCCGCCGACGGTACTGGAGACGGCCTCAGCCGGCGGCAGGCTACGGTGACGCGATGGAGCACGAGGAGCTGCTGCGGCTGATCCGCGAGGAGGAGACCCGGCACGCGGGCATGAACGACGTCTCCGAGCTGCGCTCCGAGCAGCTCGACGCGATGCTCGAGGAGGCCGAGAAGATCGCCGACCCGCTCGAGCGCCAGCGCGCGAAGGGCTCGCTGCTCGTCACCAAGCAGCTCGAGCTCATCGGGCGCAACCACCGCGTCCAGCTCGACCGCACGGCGGCGCTCGAGGCGGCCGTGATCACGCTCGCCAAGCGGATCGCCGAGCTCGAGCGGCGGCTCGACGAGCGCGGTTGAGCCCGCCTCAGAGCTCCGCCCGCGCGGCGAGGCGCGCGATCACCTTGGAGAGCTGGCCGCCCTGCCAGGCCAGCGGCGAGGCGCCCTCCTCCTCCACGACGAGCTCGGCCCCCGGGATCGCCTCGGCGTAGCGCTCGCCGACCGCGAGCGGGTGCTCGGGGTCGGCCTCGTCGCGGTCGGCGACCACGGTGACCGGGACGTCGATCGCGCTCAGCTCCTCCCACGCGGCGAAGGCGCGGGCGCGCGCGACGGCGCGCAGCGCGTCGGCCACCGCGTCGGGGTGCTCGTGGGCGGAGAGCCGCTGGCGCAGGACGGTGCGGACCGTGTCACGCCAGCGCTCCGGGACCGGCGGCTCGCCGTAGGCCTCGAGGAAGCCGTCGACGCCGCCGGCCCGCAGGCCGTCCGACAGGCGGTCCCAGCGCTCCAGGCGCCGGGGGTCGTCGTGCTCGTCGGGGTCGAAGGCGGGCGTGACGACGCAGAGCGCGGCGGCGCGGCCGGGATGCGCGAGCGCGAACGCCGTGAGGGTGTGGGCCCCCATCGACGCGCCGGCGAGCACCGCACGCTCGATCCCGCGGTCGTCGAGGACCGCGCGCAGGTCGGCGGCGAGCGCGTCGTAGCCGTAGGCGTCGGGCGAGGGCGCCGGGCCTGAGCGCCCGTGGGCGCGGGCGTCGTAGCTGACGGCCCGGTGGCCCTCGCGCTCGAGCGAGCGCGATCCCATGACGACGTAGCGCCGGGTGGCGGTCAGCCCGTGGAGCAGGACGACGGGGACCCCCTCTCCCGCCTCCTCGCCCGAAAGGGCGACCCCGCCGGCGTCGATCGTGAAGTCGGCCATCGCGGGCGTGAGCCTATCCTTGGCTGGAATGGTCACCGACGTCGCCGAGGCCGACTTCCAGCGCGAGGTCGTCGACCGCTCCCACCAGGTGCCGGTCGTCGTCGACTTCTGGGCGGCGTGGTGCGGCCCCTGCCGCTCGCTGACCCCGGTGCTCGAGCGCGGCGTCAACGCCCGCGAGGGCAAGGTGGTGCTCGCGAAGGTCGACACGGACGCCAACCCGCGCATCTCTGAGGCCTTCGGAATCCAGGGCATCCCGGCGGTCAAGGCGTTCAAGGACGGCCAGGTGGTCGACGAGTTCGTCGGCGCCCAGCCGCCGGCGGTCGTCGAGCGCTTTCTCGACTCCCTCGTGCCCTCCGAGGCCGACGCGCTCGTCGCGGCGGGCGGCGAGGCCGAGCTGCGCCGCGCGCTCGAGCTCGAGCCGGGGCGGGTCGAGGCGGCGGTCGCCCTCGCGGGGCTGCTGCACGCCCGCGGCGACACCGAGGAGGCCTACGCGCTCGTCGACGGCCGCCCCGGCTTCGCCGCCGAGGGGCTCGCGGCGCGCATGCGCCTCGAGGGCGACCCGGCGCTCGAGCCGGCCTTCGGCGCGCTCGACGCGGGCGAGACCGAGCACGGCCTCGACCTCCTGATCGCCGCGCTGGGCGAGGCGGGCGACGAGGACCGCCGCGACGACCTCCGCCGCGCCGTGGTCGGCGTCCTCGACGCCCTCGGCGTCGATCACCCCGTCGCGCGCGGCGCCCGCCGCAAGCTCGCCGCGGCGCTCTACTAGGAGCCTGTCGAAAAAGCCTCGCAGCGCCCGGATGCGGCCCAGGACGCTGCGCGGATGCGCCACCGCCACGAATCCCACGTGGCTGAGCCACGCGGAATCCGTGTCGTCGTCGCCCCGCTTGGTCCTGAACCACCCCGGTCGGGCGTCACTTTCCCGACAGACTCCTAGAGCTCGAGCGCGAGCTGCCCGGAGCCGGCGTCCGCCGTGGCCGCCGCGGCGGTCTCCTCGTGCTCGAAGGCCGCGACGCGCACGCCGAGCAGCCGCACGGGCCGCGGCGGCGCGTACTCGTCGAGCAGCGCGCAGGCCACCTCGCGCACCGTGGGCACGTCGTTCGTCGCCTGGGCGATGGTGCGCGCCCGCGTCACCGTGGTGAAGTCGTCGAGACGGACCTTGATGGCGATCGTCCGCCCGCGGCGCCCGTGCTTGGCCAGGCCCTCGCACAGCTCCCCGGCGAGGCGGACCAGCGCCGCGCGCTGCTCGGCCCGGTCGCCGATGTCCTCGTTGAACGTCGTCTCCCGCGACTCGGAGACCGCGATGCGCTCCGAGGAGACGGGCGAGCCGTCCTCGAAGTGCGCGCGGCGGCGCAGGTAGGGGCCGAGGTTCGAGCCGAAGCGCTCCGCGAGCGCCTCGGGCGGCGTGGCGGCGAGGGCGGCGATCGTGGTGATCCCCATCGCCCCGAGCCGCTCGAGCGTCTTCTCCCCGATCCCCGGCAGGAGCTTGGGCGAGGCCCGCGCGAAGCGCTCGCACGCCGCCTCACGGCCGAGCACGACGAAGCCCGCGGGCTTCTCGGCGTCGGACGCCACCTTGGCGACGAGCTTGTTCGGCCCGATCCCGATCGAGCAGGTGATCCCGGTCGCCGCGCGGATCTCCGACACGAGCCGCCGCATCGCGGCGCGCGGCGCCATCAGGCCGGTGAGGTCGAGGTAGGCCTCGTCGAGCCCGACGACCTCCACCGTGTCGACCTGCGAGCGCACCCGGTCCATGATCTGGCGCGAGGCGCGGCGGTAGGCGTCGAAGTCGGGCGCGACGAAGATCGCCTCGGGGCAGAGCCGGCGGGCGCGCGACGCGGGCGTCGCCGAGCCGATGCCGAACCGGCGCGCCTCGTAGGAGGCCGTGGTCACCACCGCGCGCGGGCCGCTGCCGGCGATCACCACCGGCTTGCCGCGCAGCTCGGGCCGGCGCAGGAGCTCGACGGAGAAGTAGAACGCGTCCGCGTCGAGGTGGGCGACGGTGCGCTCGAGCGAACACATGATCGTCTTCGAGCTTACGCCGGGGGCAGGACGCCGGCCCGCGTCGTGCCCGATCCGCCCCACCGTCCGCCCGCGTCGGTTAGGGTCGCCGCGCGCGATGAGCTCCCAGCTGCCCGAGCCCTTCTCCGTCTCCGCCACCCTCCACGCCGGAACCGCCACGATCGTGCCCGCCGGGGAGATCGACATCGACACCCACCAGCGGGTCCGGGACGTGCTCCGCGAGCGCATCGCCGCGGGCGTCCACCGCGTCGTGCTCGACCTGCGCAGGGTCACGTTCATGGACTCGAGCGGGCTCCACCTGGTCCTCGACCTCGAGGCCGAGGCGCGCCGCGGGGCCTTCGCGTTCGCGATCGTCCGGGGCGGGCCCGAGGTCCAGCGGCTCTTCGACCTCGTCACCGAGGGGCACCGGCTGACCTTCGTGGAGCCCGGCGACGCGGCGTAGGGCCGCGCCGCCGGACTGCACCCCCGCGCCTCCTAGCGCGTGACCTGCACCGGGCCGTGGCCGCCGAAGCCGATCCGGCGGGCGGTGGCGGCGGTGAGGTCGTACTCGCGGCCGCCGACGTAGGGCCCGCGGTCGATCACCGCCACGCGGACGGAGCGCGAGCCCCGACGCAGCGTGACCTTCGTGCCGCACGGCAGCGTCTTGTGGGCGACGCCGAGGGTGCCGGTCCCGAGGGTGCCGCCGCAGCCGAGGCTGTTGCCGTAGAGCCCGGGCCCGTACCAGGACGCGTACGCGGTCCGGTAGACGTTGAGCCGGCCGAGGGAGCGGGTCGTCGACGCGACCCCCGCGCCGGCGCCCGAGACGCGCAGGCGCACCGGGGCGCTGAACGCCGAGCGACGGCGGTCGGCGAGCGCGTAGCCGCCGCGCGCGTTCGTGCGGTCGCGGTCGACGGTCGACCAGCGACGGCCGCGCCGGACCTGGAGCGCCACGCGCAGCCCGGCGACGCCCGGGCGCACCACGCCGGCCGTCGAGACGCGCCGGCCGGCGCGGACGTCGAGCCGCTTGCGCGACACGCCCAGGCGGGCGAGGACCCGGATCCGGCGCTCGGCCGAGGGGGCGGCCGCGACCGTGGCGGCGCCGGCCGGCGGAGCGACGGAGACGCGCAGCGCGCCGGTACGCGGCACGCGGCCCGACACGCGGTAGCGGCCGTCGGCACCGACGGACCGCGCGGCGAGCTCGCGCCAGGGGCCGGCGTCGCCGGCGGCGCGGAACTCGAGCGCGACGCGGCGGCCGGCCAGCGAGCGGCTCAGCGCGCCGCGCGCGACGGCGCTCTGGCCGTAGCGCAGCGTGCCGTCCTCGAGGGTGAACGCAGCGGCGGACTGCGCCTGGGCGGGCCCGGCCGCAGAGGCCAGGCCGGTGAGACAGAGCGCACCGGCGAGACCGCCCGCGCGCAGGGACATGTTGGACCTCATGTGAGAGGACCTCCTTGGAGGACATGGCCTGCGGGGTTAGCTGTCGGGCTCGCGACGAGAGAGCGCGCCACGCGAGCGCGCTCCGATTCGCCGCTACGGCGGCATCAGCCGCCGATTCGCCCCGGCCGCGCGATCGGCGCGCGGCAGTGGGTCCCCCGCCCGCGCACGCTTCTCAGGGCACGCGCGGCTCGGCCTTCTGGGGTAGAACAGCGGTTCGCACGGTAGCGAACGGAAACCAGGGCACTGTGTCCCCGGTCACAGTGACTAGGCCGCGAGCGCCAACTCCGGGTCGGCGTCGAAGAGCGAGCCGCACTCCTCGCGGAGCTTGGCCAGGCCGAGGCGGATGCGGCTCTTGGCGGTCCCGAGCGGGACGCTCGAGCGCTTGGCGATCTGGTCGGCGGTCAGGCCGCCCCAGTAGGCGAGCACGAGCGCCTCGCGCTGCGCGGCGGGCAGGCGGCGCAGGGCGTCGCGCACCGCGGCGCGGTCGGCGCCGCGCTCCACCGCGTCGTCCGGGCGCTCGTCCGGGCGCTCCTCGGCGCCGGCCACGACCAGCTTGAGCCGGTCGCTCGCCCTCCCCGCCGCCTGCCCTTCCCGCCACAGGTCGAGGGCGCGGGAGCGGGCCATGAGGCGCAGGTAGGAGCCGATCTCGCCGCGGCGCTCGTCGAACGCCTGCGGCCGGCGCCACACGCGGAGGAAGACGTCCTGCACCACATCCTGGGCCTGGGCCGCGTTGCCCGTGATGCGGAAGGCGGCCGCGTAGACCCCGCGGGACTGCGCGTCATAGACCTGCTGAAAGACCTGGGGATCACTGAGGTCGAGGGCCATCTTCCTGCACCTTTCCGGTTGGCACGCCATGGGGCGCTGTCGAACGTTGCACAAACCTTATACATGTTGTGCAAGCTTTGCAAACCCTCGTTGAACCCCCGATGATGCGCGGCGACCCATGGCCAATCCCGACCGCCTCACCGGGCTCGACGCGACCTTCCTGCACCTCGAGGAGGGCGGCGCCCACATGCACGTCGGCTCGTGCATGGTCTTCGAGGGCCAGGCGCCCGCCTACGAGGACTTCGCCGCCCACCTCGAGGCCCGGCTGCACCTCGTGCCGCGCTACCGCCAGAAGCTCGCCTTCGTCCCGCTGGGCCAGGGGCGGCCGGTGTGGGTCGACGACCCGCACTTCAACCCCGGCTACCACATCCGCCACACCGCCCTGCCGCACCCGGCGGGGATGGAGGAGCTGCGGGCGCTCGTCGGGCGGGTCCTCTCCCAGCGCCTGGATCGCTCCAAGCCGCTGTGGGAGGTGTGGCTCGTCGACCGCGTCGCCGGGGACCGCTTCGCGCTCGTCTCGAAGACCCACCACTGCCTGGTCGACGGGATCTCGGGCGTCGACATCGCCACCGTCCTGTTCGACCTCGAGGCCGACCCGCCGGCCGGGCTGGTCCCACCGCCGGAGCGCCCGTGGATCCCGCGGCCCGAGCCGAGCCCCGCCGCCCTGCTGGCCGAGGCGGTCCTCGAGCGCGCCGGCGGGCCGCTCGACGCGGTGCGCGACGCGGCCGGGGCGCTCGTCCGTCCGGGCGAGACGGCAAGCCGCGCGCAGGCCGTCCTGGGCGGCCTCGGCGCCGTCGCGCGGTCGGGGCTGACCGCGCCGCCGAGCCCGTACAACGTGCCGATCGGGCCGCACCGGCGCTTCGCGTGGGTGGAGGGCGACCTCTCGCGCTTCCGGGCGATCAAGACGGCCCTCGGCGGATCGGTCAACGACGTGGTGCTCACGGTCGTCACGGGCGCGCTGCGCGAGCACCTGATCTCCCGCGGGCGCAACGTCGACGCGCTCACCCTCCGCGCGATGGTCCCCGTCTCCGTCCGCGCGGAGGCCGACCGGGGCGCCCTCGGCAACCGGGTCTCGACGATGTACGCGCCGCTGCCGGTGCACGCGTCCGACCCCGGCGAGCGCTTCCGGCTCGTGCGCGAGGCGATGGCCGGGCTCAAGGAGTCCGGCCAGGCGGTCGGGGCGGAGGTCCTCACCCGGCTGACCGGCTTCGCGCCGCCGACGGTGATGGCGCAGGCCGCCCGGCTCCAGGCGCGCCAGCGGATGTTCAACCTGACGGTGACCAACGTGCCCGGGCCGCAGTTCCCGCTCTACCTCCAGGGCCGGCGGCTCGAGCGGCTCTTCCCGCAGGTGCCGCTGGGCGGCGGCGCCGCGCTGGGGATCGCGATCATGTCCTACGACGGCACGATCAACTTCGGGCTGCTCGGCGACTACGACGCGATGGACGACCTCGACCTCGTCGCCGCCCTGCTCGAGACGGCGATCGAGGAGCTCGCGGAGGTTGCCGGCGTCCCCGCTCCCCCCGGCTCCAACGGCCGCGTCACCGAGCCGGCCGGCCTGCGCGTCTGAGATGGCACGCCTGCTCGCCGTCGTGCTCGGCGTCGTCGTGGTGGCCGCCGGCATCTACGCCCTGACCGCCGTCTTCGCCTCGCGCGACGACGCCAACGTCACCCGGACGGAGGGTCCCGGCCGGGCCGAGCCCGACCGTGGCGCCGCCCACGGCACGCCGGCCGGCCTGCGCAAGGACGGGTCGCCGCCGACGAGCGGCCCGCACCGGCCCGACCTCGTCACCCGCGACCGGCGCGTGCTCGGCGACGACCGGCTGCTGCACGCGCTCGAGCTCGGCAACGTCGTCCTCCTCTACCCGGGCAAGGAGCCGCCGGCGGAGCTCGTCCGCCTCCAGGAGGAGGTCGCGGGCCCCTTCGACGCCGAGCTGGCGGCGGCCGGCCAGACGGTGATCCTCGCCCGCGCCCCGGAGGCCGGCGGCTACCAGGCGCTCGCGTGGCGCCACCGCCAGCGCGCCTCGGACCCCGGCGACCCGGCGCTGCGCTCCTTCGCGGAGTACTGGCTCGGGCGCGGGCTCGACGGCCAGCGCTGATTGACTAGGGGAGGCCATGGCCGGCCGCCTCTCCCCCATCCGCCTCGCCCTCGCGCAGGTGAACCCGCGGGTCGGCGACCTCGAGGGCAACGCCGCCAAGCTGCGCGAGCAGATCGCCCGCGCGCGCGACGCCGGCGCCGAGCTCGTCCTCTTCCCCGAGCTGGCGGTGACGGGGTACCCGCCCGAGGACCTGCTGCTCAAGGAGCACTTCCTGCGCGCGTCGGAGGAGGCGCTGGCCTCCGTGGCCGCCGAGGCGGAGGGGATCGTCGCGTTCGTGGGGGCGCCCGAGCGCGTCGAGGACGTCTACAACGCGCTCGCGGTCTGCGCCGGCGGGCAGGTCGTCGCCCGCTACCGCAAGTCCGTGCTGCCCAACTACGGCGTCTTCGACGAGGAGCGCTACTTCCAGGCGGGCGAGGGCGGCGCGGTGCTCGAGCTCGGCGGCGTGCGGCTGGGGCTGACGGTCTGCGAGGACATGTGGACGCCGGGGCCGCCGGCCTCCGACGAGGCGCTCGCCGGCGCCTCCCTCCTGCTCAACGCGTCGGCGTCGCCCTACCACGCGGGCAAGGGCGTGCGGCGTGAGGAGATGATGGTCCAGCGCGCGCGCGACAACGTGTCCGCCATCGCGTTCTGCAACCTGGTGGGCGGCCAGGACGAGCTCGTCTTCGACGGCCACTCCCTCCTGCTCGACCACGAGGGGACCGTGCTCGCTCGCGCACCCCAGTTCGAGGAGGCGCTGCTGATCGGGACGGTCGACCCGCAGGCCGCCGTGACCGCCCGGCTGCGCGACACCCGGCTGCGGCCGCCCGTGCGCCGGGCGCTGCCCCAGGTCGCGCGGCTCGGGGCGCTCGAGCGCCCGCCCGCCCCGGCGGTCTCGGAGGTCGGGGGGCAGGTCGCGCCGCTGCTCGACGAGGTCGCCGAGGTCTACGCGGCGCTCGTGCTCGGCGTCCGCGACTACGTCGCCAAGAACGGCTTCGGCCACGCGGTGCTCGGGCTCTCGGGCGGGATCGACTCGGCGCTCGTCCTCCTCGTCGCCGTCGACGCGCTCGGCGCCGACCGGGTGACCGCGGTGGTGATGCCGTCGCGCTACTCCTCCTCGGGCACCCAGTCCGACGCCCGCACGCTGGCCGCCAACCTCGGCGCGCAGTGCCTCGACATCCCGATCGAGCCGGCGATGGACGTCTACGCGGACATGCTGTCGGAGGCCTTCGCCGGCACGGAGCCCGGCCTGGCCGAGGAGAACCTCCAGGCCCGCATCCGCGGCAACCTGCTGATGGCGCTCTCCAACAAGTTCGGCTGGCTCGTCCTGACCACGAGCAACAAGTCGGAGAGCTCCGTCGGCTACTCGACGCTCTACGGCGACACGGCGGGCGGCTTCGCGGTGATCAAGGACGTCCCCAAGTCCCTCGTCTACCGGCTCGTCGCGCTGCGCGACGCGCGCGACGGGGGCCATCCCGTCCCGGAGTCGATCGTCACCCGGCCGCCGAGCGCGGAGCTGCGCCCGGACCAGAAGGACTCGGACTCCCTGCCCGACTACGACACGCTCGACGCCATCCTCGCCGCCTACGTCGAGCAGGATGCCGACCGCGAGCAGCTCGAGCTCGCGGGGCTGCCGCCCGAGGCGATCGACCGCGTGTTCGCCCTCGTCGACCGCGCGGAGTACAAGCGCCGCCAGGTGCCGCCCGGGATCAAGATCACCCCGCGCGCGTTCGGCCGCGACCGGCGGATGCCGATCACGAACCTGTATCGCCCGTGAGGCGTCCGGCCTCACCCTGAGACGGACCGCGCCGTCCGTGGCGCTCTAGACCGGGCTTCGCCCTCTGCCTATGGCGCGTCGCGGACGGCGATCGTCATCCGGACGAGGGCGCAGAGCTTGCCGTCGTCGTC
>JAUJME010000017.1:9671-17336 GCA_030447005.1 Solirubrobacteraceae bacterium
CGTCGCGGACGGCGATCGTCATCCGGACGAGGGCGCAGAGCTTGCCGTCGTCGTCGGTGACGTCGACCTCCCAGACCCAGGTGGAGCGGCCCTTGTGGCGGCGGGTGGCGACCGCGTGGACGGTCCCGCCGAAGATCGGGCGCAGGAAGCTCGTCTGGTTGGAGAGGCCCATCGCCGCCTTGCCCTCCTCGCGGACGCCGAGGAAGGTGCCGATCGAGGTGATCGACTCGGCGATGGTCGCGAAGAGCCCGCCGTGGACGAGGCCGAACGGCTGCTTGTGGTCGTCGGTGACGTCGACCTTGGCCCGGACCTCCTCGGGTGTCGCGGAGACGACCTGGAGCCCGTAGAGGCGGTCAAATCCGGTCAGCGACTCCGGGCCGGGGAGGGCCGTCATGGCCGCAGACCTTAGTGGCGAGCAACGGCCGGGCGCGTCCGGTCCGGGCCGTTCACTACCCTTGCGACCCGCATGGCTCTCGAGTCCCTCGCCCCCGACCAGCGCGCGGTCGTCCAGCTCGTCCTCCAGCAGGGCCGCTCCTACGCGGACCTGGCCGGCCTCCTCGGCATCTCCGAGGACGCGGTCCGCCAGCGCGCACGGGCTGGACTGGGCACGCTGGGCGCCTCACACGCCCTCGGCGCCGAGGAGCAGGGGCGGGTCGCCGACTACCTGCTCGGCCAGGCGGCCGGGGAGGGCGAGTCGGTGCGCGAGCTCATCGCCTCCTCGCCCGCCGCGCAGACCTGGGCGCGCGCAGTGGCCGCCGAGCTCGAGCCGGTCGCGCGCAAGGGGCTGCCGGAGATCCCGGCGGGTGGCGCCGCCCCGGCGCGCGCGCCCGTCGCGGCGCCGGAGCCCGAGCCCGAGCCGGCGCCTGAGCCCGAGCGGGCGCCTGAGCCCGAGCTCGAGCCGGAACCAGAACCCGAGCCGGAACCCGAGCCCGCCGCGGAGGCGCCCGCCGAGCGGCCGCGCCGCGAGCGCGTCCGCCGCCCGGCCGAGGGCGACGAGCCGGCGCCGTCGCGCTCCCGCCGCGAGCGCGCCCGGCGTCCCCGTCCCGAGCCGGCCGCTGCCACGCCGGCGCCCGCGGCCCCGCGCCGCTCCCGCCGGGAGAAGGCCAAGGAATCCGTCCCGGTCGGGCCCGAGCCACCCGCGTCGGAGCGCTCGTCGCGCGTCGGCGGGGCGTTCCTGATCGCCGGGCTCGCCGTCCTGCTCGCGGTGGCGGTCATCTGGCTGGTCGGGCGTGGCGACGAGGACACGGGCCGCCAGGCGCAGAACACGACCTCCCAGCCCACCCAGACCGCCGCCCAGCCCCAGCCGCTCGCCCAGCTCCCGCTCCGCGCCGAAGGCGGCTCGAACGCCGAGGGCATCGTCCAGCTCAACGCCACCCCGCAGGGCCAGGTGACCTTCACGCTCGCCGCCCGCAACGTCCCGCAGACCCGGGAGGGCCAGGCCTACGCCGTGTGGCTGATCGGCAAGGGCCAGCCCGCGCAGCGGCTGGGCTTCGCGAGCCCCGTCGGCGACGACGGCACCCTGGCCACCTCCGGCCCCCAGGCCGCCGACCAGGCCCGCTTCGTGGAGTGGCTGAGCCGCTACAGCCAGATCGTGGTCAGCCGCGAGACGACGGATCAGTCCAAGGATCCGGCCGAGGTCGTCCTCCGCGCCTCGCTCGCCCAGCTGCGCCAGGGCAACGGCCAGGGCGGCGGCGGTGGCGACGGCGGCGCCGCGCCTAGCCCGACGGCGACGCCGGCGCCCTGAGCGCCAGCAGCTTCCCCGGGTTCATGACGCCGGACGGGTCGCAGCGCTCGCGCACGGCCTCGAGCACCCCGATCCCGAGGGGGCCGACCTCCGCCTCGAGGTAGGGCGCGTGGTCGCGCCCGACGGCGTGGTGGTGGGTGATCGTCCCGCCGGCGGCGAGGATCGCCCGGCAGGCGGCGTCCTTGGCGGCCAGCCACTGCCGCGCGGGCTCGGCCGACTGGCGCGCGAGCACGGTGAAGTAGAGCGAAGCGCCCGCGCCGTAGAGGTGGGAGACGTGGCAGACGACGAGCGGCGGCGTCCCGGCCGCCTCGAGCGAGCCGCGCAGGGCCGCGCGGGTCGCCTCGTGGAGCGCCAGCAGGTTCGACCAGGTGGTCGCCGTCTCGAGCGTCTCGACCAGCACGCCGCGGTCGAGCAGGTCGTCGCGCAGGTGCGGCGCGCCGTAGCGCCCCGCGCGCCACGCCTCCCCCGGCCCGCGGCCGGCGTACAGGCCGCCCGCCGCCTTCAGCCGCCGCGCGGCGGGCGCCCGGCGGCGCGCGACGTCCTCCGGCTCGCCCTCCCAGCCCGCGATCAGCAGGCAGCCGCCGGCGTAGCCGCGCGCCCGCAGGAACGCACCCCCCGCGCGCGCCTTCAGGCTCTCCGTCCCGGCCAGGGCGAGCGACATGCGGGTCTCGGCGGCGTCGGACAGGCGGGCGACGTCGGGCGCCACCTCGGCCTGCACGAGGCCCCGCAGCGCGTCGGCGCCCTCGCCGAACGAGCGGAAGAACCACGCCTCGTAGCGGCGCGCCCGCGCCACCGGGCGGACGGCGAGGGTGATCTCGGTGAGCACGCCGAGCGCCCCCTCGGAGCCCACGAGCAGCTCGCGCAGCGACGGGCCGGCCGCGGTGGCGGGGACGGCCAGGGTCGAGAGCTCGCCGGCCGGCGTGGCGCAGCGCAGGGCGACGACGTGGTCGTCGATGCGCCCGAAGCCGGTCGACGCCTGCCCCGAGGAGCGCGTCGCGACGCAGCCGCCGACCGTCGCCCACTCATAGCTCTGCGGGTGGTGGCCGATCGTCAGCCCGCGCGCACCCAGGACATGGTCGGCCTCCGGCAGCCGGATCCCCGGCTCGAAGCGCGCCACCCGCGAGCGCTCGTCGAGGTCGACGACGCGATCGAGGCGCCCGAGGTCGAGCGAGATGACACCGGCGAGGCCGGCGCGCTCAGGCGCGAGGCCGCCGACGACGCTCGTGCCGCCGCCGAACGGGACGACCGCAACCCCCGCCTCCCCGCACGCGCGGACCACCTCGCCGATCTCCTCGGCGCTGCCGGGGGCGACCACCGCGTCGGGCGCGGCGGAGAGCTCTCCCGAGCGCTGCTCGAGCAGGTCGAGGTAGGACTTGCCCGCCGCCCGCAGGACCCGCGCGGCGCGGTCCGAGCGCACGTGCTCCTCCCCCACGATCCCCGCGAGGCGGTCGCGCGCGCCCGGGTCGAGCTCGGCGGGCGGCAGCCGGAGATCCTCGAGCGCCGGCGGCCGGGCGACCACGGTCCCGTCCACGCCGAGCTCGGAGCGCAGGAATCCCGAGGCGTGCTCGGGCAGCGACGGCCCGGCGCCCGGCTCCCCCCAGCCGTGGAAGACCTGCTCGCGCCGGCTCATCCGCGCGGCCCCTCGACGATCTGAGCGAGCGCGTCGAGCGCGGAGTCGAGCTGGCGGCGCGCGGCCCCGCGGAGCTGGAGGACCCCGAGCCGCGCCCAGCCGCGCGGCTGCTGGTCGACCTCGATCGACAGCTCGGTCGCCTGCGGGTCCTCGCCCGGCGCGAGGCGCAGCTCGTAGCTGAGCGCGGAGAACAGCCGCGCGAACGGCGTCCCCTCGAGGTCCTGGCGCCAGCGGGCCAGATGCGGCGGCTCGGTCGTCGCCACGGAGTAGTCGGCCCGCACGGTCCGCCCGCGCGGGGTCATCGAGACGGTCGTCCAGCCGGCCGGCGAGACGTTCTCGACGCGCTGCGTCGCGGGCCACCATCGCGGCAGGTGGTGGGGATCGGTCGCCAGCGCCCACACGTCGCCGACCGGCGCCGCGATCCGTCGCGAGCGCTTCATCCGCACGGCGCGCTCACTCCCCGTCGTATCCGATGAGCGCGTGGACGTCGGCGTCGCCGAGCTTCTCGCGGCCGCCGAGGAAGCCCAGCTCGACCAGGAAGGCGAAGCCGACGACCTCCCCGCCGATCTGGCGGACCAGGTCGGCGAGCGCCTGCGCGGTGCCGCCCGTGGCCAGCAGGTCGTCGTGGATGAGGACCCGCTCGCCGTGCGCGATCGCGTCGGCATGGAGCTCGAGCGCGTCGACGCCGTACTCGAGGATGTAGTCCGCGGAGATCGTGTCGGCCGGCAGCTTGCCGGGCTTGCGGGCGGGCACGAACCCGGCGCCCAGCTCGCGCGCCAGCGCGGCGCCGAGGATGAAGCCGCGGGCCTCCGCGGCCACCACGAACTGCACGTCACGCGAGCGCGCCCACTCGGCGAGGCCGTCGACGGCCGCCTCGAGCGCCTCGGGGTCGAGCAGCAGCGGCGTGATGTCCTTGAAGACGATCCCCGGCGCGGGGAAGTCGGGGATGTCGCGGATGTGGGAGCGCAGGTCGACGCCCTGGCTCACTTCGCCACCCGCCGCAGGTCGCGCACGAGCAGCAGGTGCTTGAGGTGCGTCGCCACGGCGGCCAGGTTCTCGAGCGCCTCGATCGCCTCCTTGCGCCGCTCGGGGTTGCGCGAGCGCAGGGCCGGGGCGAGGATCTGCTGGAGCAGCTGGGACTCGCGGTCGGCCGAGGTGCGAAAGACGCGCAGGTTGCGCCCCGCGACGCCGTAGCGCGCCAGCCCGGCCGCCGAGCGGACGATCTCGCGCTCCGTCTCGTCGTAGTAGCGCGCGCCCGACCGGTTCTGGCCCGCGATGATCCCGTACTCCTCGAGCTCGGCGACGAGCTTGGGGGCGGCGCCCGTCTCCTCCACCACGTCGTCGAGCGAGTACAGCGCGCCCGACTCGCGGATGGAGAACGACGCCCGGCGCATCGCCGCCCCGGCGCGCCCGGGCTGCGGCGCCGCGGCGGGCGCCGGCCCGGCGATGTCGGACTCGGTGCGCCCCGCGGCGAGCTCCTGGCGGATGACGCGCAGCGGCAGGAACTCGTCGCGCTGGAGGCGCAGCACGGTCCGCAGCCGCGAGACGTCGGCCGCCGAGTAGAGCCGGTAGCCGCCCGGCGTGCGCCGCGGCGCGAGGAGCTTCTGGTCCTCGAGGTAGCGGATCTTCGAGATCGAGATGTCGGGGAACTCCGACACGAGCGCCTTGACCACCGCGCCGATGGTCAACGACTTCGCCTGGGTGGCGGCGGGCAGCGGAGCCGCCTCGGTCGCCGTCTGGCCGAGGTCCTCCTCGCCGGGCTCTGAGGTCACGGCCATCTAGGTCAGCGCGCCATGAACGTGAGCTTGTACTTGCCGACCTGGAGCTCGTCGCCGTCCTCGAGCCGGTGGGAGTCGATCCGCTTGCGGTTGACGTAGGTGCCGTTGAGCGAGCCGGAGTCGTCGAGGTGCCAGGCCCCGTGGCGCCGCACGAGCACCGCGTGGTCGCGGGAGACGGTGACGTCGTCGAGGAAGACGTCGGCGTCGGGCGAGCGCCCGACCGTCATGCGGTCGCCGACCAGCCCGAAGGACTGGCCCACCCGCCCGCCGCCCGAGCGGATCACGAGCGCGCCGCCGCCCGCCGCGACCTCGTCGACGTCGACCGGCTTGAGCTCGCCGGTCTCGTCGATCATGTAGGTCGCCGTCGTCGCGTCGGACTTCGTCGGCTGCTCGACACCGACGAACGTCCCGCACTTCGGGCAGTAGTTCGCGTCCTCGCCGACGGCGAAGCCGCATTCGGGGCAGGTCCGGTCCACGGGCCTCGCCGGGCCCTACGCCTCTTCCGGACCGCCCTGGGCCCGGCCGGCGAGGATGTCCGTCAGCCGCTGCACGTCGGCGCCCGAGATCACGTCCTCGCCGCCCTCGTGCTTCTTGCGCAGCCGGTTGACGAGCTCGGCGCGGAGGATGTCGATCTTGCCGTGAAGGATGCGCCGCTTGTAGGACACCTCCTGCTCCTCGTCCGTGAGCTGCTGGATGAGGTCCTTGAGCTCCTGATCCGAGAGCGAGCCCAGGTCCGGGAAGGTGTCCATCATGGGATGTGCGGTTCCTCTCCTCTAAGAGAACGGCCACGCCGTCGACGCCGGCGAAGCGCGAGCATAGCAACCGGAGGGCCGGTGGAGTTCAACCTCAGCTTGAGGGTCGCTGCTCGCGCTCGCGGAGCTGCCGGCGGGCGTTGCGCAGGTATCCGGCGCTCGCCGTGAGCATCAGCGGGAGGCCGGTCAGCAGGCATCCGCGCGCCACCCGGCGGCGGCCGATCATCGCGAAGAAGGGCGCCGACATCACGGGCCAGACCCCCGCGCGGCCGAACCAGTTGACGGTCATGTCGAGGCCGCGCCGCATGCCCCAGCGCGCGAGCCAGAGCATCCCCGCCTCGCGGGCCAGCAGCGCCGCCAGCCCCGTGCGCGGCAGGAGGCGCCGCCGCCAGCAGACCGTCACGCCGGCGATCACCAGCAGGCGGTCGACGAGCGGGTCGAGCAGCGTCCCCAGCCGCGAGTACTGGCCAGTGACGCGGGCGGCGATCCCGTCCGCGTAGTCGCTCCAGGCGATGACGGCGTAGAGGGTCGCCGGCCGGCGGCTCTGGCCCGGCGGCGTGCGCAGCGCGTCGTAGAGGAACCACGGTATGAGAGCGAGGCGGACGAAGCCGATCGCGTTGGGGATCGTCCACGGGTTCAGCGGCTGGCCGCGCAGCGTGGCGGGCGGCGGAGGGCCGGAGCGGTCCAGGCCCGACAGGCGGCGGAAGGTCAGCCGGGTGCGCTCGGCGCCCGCCTCGACGCGCTCGCGCGGGGTCTGGCCGGGCGCGAACGCGCTCGGCAGCGGCTCGCGCTCTACGGGAGCTCCCGCCACAGCTCCGCCGCGGCCGCGGCCGCGCCCTCGAGCGGCAGGCTCCTCGACTCCCGCCCGCGGCGCAACTGCACCTCGAGCTCGCCGCCGCTGAGCGTGCGGCGCCCGACCGTGAGGCGCAGCGGGCAGCCGAGCAGCTCTGCGTCGGCGAACTTTCCGCCCGGCCCGAGGTCGCGGTCGTCGTAGAGGACGTCGAGCCCGGCCTCGCGCAGCTCCTCGTAGAGGCGGTCGGCGAGCGCGCGCTCCTCCGTGCCCGCCTTGCCCAGGCCGACGAGCTCGAGGTCGAACGGCGCGAGCGAGCGCGGCCAGGCGATGCCGTGCTCGTCGGCGGCCTGCTCGACCGCCGCCGCCGCGATCCGCGCCGGGCCGATGCCGTAGGAGCCCATCCAGATGAGCTGCGAGGTACCCGACTCGTCGAGGTAGGTGGCGCCGAGCGGCTCGGAGTAGCGCGTGCCGAGCTTGAAGATGTTGCCGACCTCGATCGCGGGCTCGATCCGGATCGCGTGGCGGCCCACCGTGTCGCCGGCCTCGACCGTGCGGACGTCGCCGCGCTCGAATCCGAAGTCGCGCCCGGGCTGCACGCCGCGCAGGTGGGCGTCGGGCCGGTTGGCTCCGCAGACCCAGCCGCCGCGCGCGTCGGTGACCGCGTCGTCGAGGAGGATGGGCGCCTGGGCGCCGACCGGGCCGATGAAGCCGGCGGGCCCGAGCGTGTCGGCGAACTCCTCCGGGCGGGCGGGGCGGAACGCCGAGCGCAGCGCGTTGGCGAGCTTGACGTCGTTGACCCGGTGGTCGCCGCGGACGACCACCACGACGAGGCCGCGGTCCTCCGCGATGACGGGATAGGCCTTCAGCAGCGCCCCGGGCGGGGCGCCGAGCGCGGCGCTCACCTGGGCCACCGTGGTGGCGCCCGGCGTCTCGACGAGCTCGGGCGCCGGCAGCTCGGCCGGCAGCTC
>JAUJME010000123.1 GCA_030447005.1 Solirubrobacteraceae bacterium
CCTGGTCCTCGTTGAGCTCGGTGAGCGAGAAGTCGAGCTTGATGCCGGCCGCCTGCGGGCCTTGCCCGGCGCTGCCGGCCGGCGCCTGGACGTCCATGTCGACGAGCATCCGCCGCAGGATCTTGTCCTCCTGGCCGGTGTGGATCTCCACCCGCAGCCCCTTGACCGCCTCGGCGGCCTGGCGGCGCTGCTCGTCGGTGAGCTTCTCGGGGAGGCGGCCCTGGTCCTGGAGGCCGAGGGTGGCCGCGCGCTCGAGCGCGGTGTTGATGTCCTCGAGCAGCTTGGGCACGTCGACGCCGCCGGTGATCTTGATCGTGTCCGCGTCGCCGACCTTGGACTCGCCCTCGTTCTTGGCGTTCGTGAGCCACTTGCGCGGGTCGATGCCCAGCGTGGAGAGCGACTGCTGGTCCTTGTTCTCCTCGGTGGCCTGCTTCTGCGCCTGCTCGTAGCCGGCCTGGAACTGCTTGAAGATCTGGTCGGAGACGGCGTAGTCCTGGTTGTTGAAGCTCACGAAGCCCTTGTCGCCCGTCGAGGTGACCCCCGCCTTGACGTTCTGGCCCGAGCCGGCGAACTCGAGGTCCATCTTGAGCTTCGGGAGCTTGCGATCGCCCGTGGTCTGGAACGGCCCGGCGAGCTTGACGTTGATGGGTCCGGAGCCGGCCTGCCCGCCCTGGGCGTCGACCGCCACGGCGAGGTTCAGGCGGCCCGAGTCGACCTTCTTGTCGCCGGTGAACGTCTCCTTGAGCAGCTGGTTGACGTCCGTGCTCGAGGTGGCCTCGTTGCCGTCGCCGCCGCAGGCCGCGAGCGCCGCTGCGGTGAGGACGGCGAGCAGGAGGGATGAGACGGACCGCAACCGGATGGTCATGAAAGGTGTTCTCCTCAGAGGTGAAGCGAGCGCCGGGCGGGCGCAGGGTTCCGTGCAGGGGGCGGCCACCCGGAGCTCCGAGCCTACCATCGGCCATATGAGCGTCAGATCAATCTTCCGTTGCGCCTGTGTTGCGCTCGCGTGCCTCTTCGGCGGCGCGGCGCCGGCGCACGCCGCCAGGGTGCTCGAGCTCGGCACCGACGGGCGCGCGCGGGTCGTCGAGGACCGCTTCGTCCCCGCGACGCACGAGCCCGCGCCCCCGCGGACGGCCGGGGCGACGGCCGCCGCCGCGCGGCGCGCCGGGCGCGCGCCCACCGTCCCGGGCGAGCTGCGGCGGCTCCTCGACGAGGGGGCGATCGACCAGGCGACGCACGACGACCGCCGCGCCACCTACGACCGCGCCCGCCGGCTCGAGCGCAAGCTCAAGGGCGCCCGCCTCGTCGAGCTCGGGGCGGTCCGGCGGACGCTCGACGCCATCACGGCCCGCGGCCAGCTCACCGTCTCGCGGCTGCCCGCCCTCTTCCTCACGCTCGAGCGCAACATCCGCTGGTGGACGACGGGGCCGCTCCTGACGTCCGGGCGCCGCGTCTCCTTCGAGGGCTCGGAGATCGTCTGGCAGTACTACGCGGGCCAGGGGCTCCAGATCCAGGTGCTCGGCAGCTTCGGCAAGCTCAACGCCCTCTGGCGGGCCAAGGCCGACGACAGCCTCGAGCGCCTGCTCGACGAGATGCTCGCGCTCCCGGCCGAGCGCGCCGGTGGCCTCGCGTGGGAGTACCTGTTCACCTTCAACGGCGGCGCGCCGCCGTGGGTCTCGGGGCTCGCCCAGGGGACCGGGGTGCAGGCCGTCGCCCGTGCCGCCAAGCGCCTGGACCGCCAGGCGGAGGTGCTCCCGATCGCCCAGCGGGCGCTCGGCATCTTCGAGGCGGCGCCGCCCGCCGGCGTCCGCGTGCCCGACGGCGACGGAGCGCACTACCTCATCTACTCCTTCGCGCCCAGGTTCCGCGTCCTCAACGGGTTCGCGCAGGCGGTCATCGGGCTGCACGACTTCGCGCGCTCGGCGGCCGACCCCCGCGCCCAGGCGCTCTACGAGGCCGGCGAGCGCGTCGCCCGCCGGGAGACGCGGGCCTTCGACACCGGGGCCTGGTCGCTGTACTCGCGCGGGTCGCTCACCCGCGAGTCCGACCTCAACTACCACCGGCTGGTGACCGACTTCCTCTCCGGCCTCTGCGACCGGACGGGCGCCGACGCCTACTGCGACACCACCGAGCGCTTCCGGTCGTACCTGACCGAGGACCCTGACCTCGAGGTCCTCACCCGCACGCTGCGCGGCGGGACGATCGCCCGGCTGCGCTTCCGCCTGTCGAAGATCTCGCGCGTGGGGGTCGAGGTGCGCCGGGGCGGGCGCCTCGTGCTCTCGCGCGCCGCCTTCCTCGGCGCCCGGGGCGAGCGCTACGTCGGCTGGGCCGTCCCCCGGACCCCCGGCCGCTACGACGTGCAGGTGACGGCGGTCGACCTCGCGGGCAACGTGGGCAACGCCGCCGCGGCCGTCGAGGTCCTCAAGCCGAAGCGCAAGCCGAAGCGCAAGCCCAAGCGCCCGTAGACTCCGCGACCGCCATGGCGGCCCCGCGGACGATCCTCTACACGGGCAAGGGCGGCGTCGGCAAGACGTCCGTGGCGGCCGCCACCGCGCGGCGCTGCGCGGCCGCCGGCCTGCGGACGATCGTCCTCTCCACCGATCCCGCCCACTCGCTCGCCGACGCGCTCCAGACGCCGGTCGGGCCGGCGGCGGCCGAGGTGGGCGACTCGCTGTGGGCCCAGCAGGTCGACGCGGGCGTCGAGCTCGAGCGCAACTGGTCGCAGGTCCAGACGTGGCTCGGCGGGCTGCTCGTCGAGCGCGGCGTGGAGCGGATCGCCGCCGAGGAGCTCACGGTCCCCCCCGGCTCCGACGAGCTCTTCTCGCTGCTCGAGCTCAAGCGCCACCGCGAGGCCGGCGAGTGGGACGCGATCGTCGTCGACTGCGCGCCCACCGGCGAGACGCTGCGGCTGCTCTCCTTCCCCGGCGTCGCGCGCTGGTGGCTCGACAAGGTCTTCGGCCGCGAGCACCAGCTGCTGGCGGCGGCTCGCCCGCTCGCCCGCACCTTCCTCGACATGCCGCTCCCCGACGAGCGGGTCTTCGCCGAGGTCCAGCGGCTGATCCGCAACCTCGTGGCGATGGACGACATCCTGCGCGACGACGAGACGGTCTCCATGCGGCTCGTGATGACCCCGGACCGCATGGTGGTCGGCGAGGCGATGCGGACGTTCACCTACCTGAACCTCTACGGCTACCTCACGGACGCCGTGGTGGTCAACCGCGTGTTCCCCGCGGCGGTCGACGGCACCTACTTCGGCGCGTGGCGCGACGTCCAGCAGGAGCAGCTCGAGCTGGTGGAGTCGGGGTTCGCTCCCGTCCCCGTCCTCCAGGCGCCCTACTTCGCCTCCGAGGTGATCGGCCCGCAGATGCTCGACGAGCTCGGCGCCGCGGTGTTCGGCGCGCGCGACCCCGCCGCGCGGCTGCACGCCCGGGTGACCCAGTCCTTCGCGCTCGACGAGGACCGCGCGCAGCTGCGCCTCGAGCTGCCGTTCGCCAGCAAGGGCGACATCTCGCTCAAGAAGATCGGCGCCGAGTTGGTCGTCCGCGTGAACGGGAACAAGAGGACGATCATGCTCCCCGCCTCGCTCGCCGCCTACCGCCCGGACTCGGCGGCGTTCGCCGACGGGGCCCTCGTGGTCTCCTTCGCGCATGGCTGACGGCGAGCGCGACGTCCTCGAGACGATGCGCGAGCAGGTCGACGCGGCCTACGCGTCGGCGGAGCGGCTCGTGCGCGAGGCCGAGGCGACCGCCCGCGCCCACACCGCCGAGACGCCGCCGCGCGGCTGGGCCGGGCCCGGCGCCGAGCCCAGGCCGAGCTCGGCGGTCGAGGCGCTCCAGGCGATCGGCGGCCTCGTCGAGATGCTCCGAGGCGCGGTCCCGCCCGAGCTCGCCCAGCAGATGGCGGAGGCGACGCGCGAGCTCCTGCTGGCGCTGCGGGCGCTCATCGACTGGTACCTCGAGCGCCTCGACCGCGGCGACCCCCCGCCGCCGGCGCCGCGCGCGGTCGAGGACATCCCGATCGACTGAGATCAGCCGCCGGCGCCCGCGCCGCGGTAGGTGCCCAGCGACCAGCGGTTGCCGTCGGGATCGGTGACCGTGAGGTCGCGCGAGCCGTAGTCCTGGTCGGCGGGCTCGGTCACCTCGGCGCCGGCCGCGCGGGCCCGCTCGTAGGCGGCGTCGGCGTCGGCGACCACGACGTAGACCACGCTGACGCCGGGCGGCGTGGCCTTCGAGCCGGCCAGCTCGTCGCCGCACATGAGGGTGCTCTCGCCGATCCTTGTCTCGGCGTGCTGCACGCGGCCCTCGTCGTCCTCGTAGACGGCAAGCCGCTCGGCGCCCAGCACGCGCTCGAGCCAGTCGAGGGACGCCTTGGCGTCCCGGAAGGTGAGGCATGGGAAGACGGTCTGTGACATGGCGGGGACGCTAGGCCGGGGCGGGCGCCCGGTCTTGGACGGATGGGAACGCCGTCGGCGGGACGCCGCCGAGCGCCCGGAACTCGCGGGCCAGGTGGGCCTGGTCGGCGAAGCCGTGCTCGGCGGCCAGCCGCGCGAGCGGGAGGGAGCCGAGACGGGCGCGCGTCGCCTCGAAGCGCACGAGCCGGGCGGCCACCTTCGGCGGCACGCCGACGTCCTCGGCGAAGCGGTTGACCAGGTGCCGGCGCGAGCAGCCGAGCGCGGCGGCGAGGGCGTCGACCCGGATGCGGCCGCCGCTCGCGCGCAGGAGCGCCCACGCCCGCTCGACGTCGGGTGGAGCCGCGTGTCTCGCGCGGTCCGCTCGGCGCAGCAGCGCCGCGTCGAGCAGCGCGAACCGCGTCGCGGCGTCCGGCGCGTCGTGGAGGCGCTCTGCGAGCCGCGCGGCGCCGGCACCCATGAGGTCCTCGAGCGCGACCGTGCGGTGGCCGAGCTCGCCGGCGGGCACCCCGAGCAGCGCGCGCACCGCGGGCGGCTCGAGGTCGAACTGCACCCCGCGGCAGCTGCCCTCGTGGCGGACGCCGACCGGCCGCGCGTAGAGCCCGCCGGCGAAGGACCCGAACCGCTCGCCCTCGACCGTCCAGCCGGCGTCGAGGTCGACGATCACCACGACCCCGCCGCCGGGTGCCTCGCCGGTCTCCTGCGGTGCGCTCGTGCGCGCCTCGAAGTCGGCGTAGCCGCCCACCAGCCCGCGGAGGGCGGGGTGCGGGCGGCCGAGCGTCAGGCGCATCGCTCAGAGCATGACGGGCGCCGCCGCTCACCAAGGCGCCGGCTCGTAGTCCTTGAGAAAGCAGCCGCAGAGGTCCTCGCCGGCCTCGCCGCGGACGATCGGGTCGTAGACGCGGGCGGCGCCGT
>JAUJME010000124.1 GCA_030447005.1 Solirubrobacteraceae bacterium
CGGCGGCGACGGCGCTGGGCGAGGTCCGGCTCGAGCTGGCGCGACGCTTCGAGCTCGTGCCCGAGGGGCGCCACGAGATCGTCTGGGTCGTCGACTTCCCGATGTTCGAGCCCACCGACACGGGCTGGACGGCGCTCCACCACCCGTTCACCGCGCCGATCGGCGACTTCGCGGACCCCGGCGCCCTGCGCTCGCGCGGCTACGACCTCGTCCTCGACGGGACGGAGATCGGCGGCGGCTCGATCCGCATCAACACGCCCGAGGTCCAGCAGCAGGTCTTCGACGTCCTCGGGATCTCCGCGGAGGAGGCGCAGGCGCGCTTCGGCTTCCTGCTCGACGCGCTGCGCTACGGCGCGCCGCCCCACGGCGGCATCGCGCTCGGGATCGACCGGATCGTCGCGATCATGGTCGGGCGGGACTCGATCCGCGACGTCATCGCCTTCCCCAAGACCGCCAGCGGCTCCGATCCGCTCACCGGCGCTCCGGCGCGCGTGGACGACGAGCAGCTCGCGGAGGTCGGCGTGCGGGTGATCGCGCCGCCGGCGCCGTCGCCGACCGGCCCGGCGTGAGGGAGGCCCGGGCGCCCGGCGGGCCGGCGCCCGCGCCCGTGCGCTCCGTCGCGGCCTGCCTGGCGACGATCCTCGACGTCGACCCGGCCGACGTGCCCGCGCCGGCGACCGGCGACCCCTGGCTCGTGTGGCGTGAGTGGCTCGCCGGCCGTGGGCTCGGGCTCGTACGCGCCGCCGACGGCGCGGCGCTCAACTGGGCGGGGCCGTCGCTGGCCACGCTGGCCGACGGGCGCGGCGTGGTGCGGTTCGGCGTCCCGCCGGGGGTCGTGTGGGATCCGCTCGGCGGCCCGCAGGCGGAGGTCGCCGAGGCGTGGGTCATCGCGGCGCTCGACCCGCGGGGCGCACCCGCCCTCGGCGCGGCGGGCACCGCCGGCACGGTCGAGGCGATCGCCGTCGCGCCCGCCGCGGAGGCGCCCGTCCGCTTCGTCGAGCGCGCCCGCGCGGTCGCCGGCCGCGGCCTCGACGGAGACCGCTACTTCGACGCCGCGGGGACCTTCTCGGCGCGCGAGGGGCTGGGCCAGGCGCTCACGCTCGTCGAGGCCGAGGCGCTCGAGGCGGCCGGGGTCAGCGCGGCCGAGGCGCGACGCAACGTCGTCGTGCGTGGGGCGGAGCTCGACGCGCTGATCGGCCGCGATTTCACCGTCGGCACGGTGCGCTGCCGCGGCCAGCGCCGCTGCGAGCCGTGCGCGCACCTCGAGCGGCTGACGCGGCCGGGCGTCCTGCGGGCGCTCGTGCACCGGGGCGGCCTGCGCGCCGACGTGCTCGCCGGCGGGGAGTTCGCGGTCGGGGATCCGGTCCGCGCCGCGCCCGGCTGACGCTAAGGAATCGGGCGGGGATGCCGATCAGCCCGTCTGTGAGCCAGATCTCCATGCCCATCCGCATCCTGCTCGTCGGCGCCGTCGTCTTCATGGCCGCCTGGTTCACCGTCCTGAAGCCCTCCGACACCGTCGTCCCGGCCGCTCCGGCCACGACCGCCGCTCCCGGCGGCCCGACCTCGACGGCCGGCTCGTTCCGCGACACCGCCAAGGCGGGCGCCGCGACGGCCGAGAAGGACGCCCTGGGCGCCGCCAACGCCGACATCGAGAACACCACCGGCGCGCCCGCGCCCGCCACCTCCGCTCCGTCGGCGACCGCGCCCTCCGCCACGAGCGCCGCGCCGACGACCGCCGCGACGCAGACCCGCGCCCAGGCGACCCTCCCGCCGCTGCCCGCCAAGGCGGTCGACAAGCTCCCGGCCGACGTCCGCGCCGGCCTCGCGAAGCGCAAGGTCATCGTCCTGGGCGTCCTCAACACGCGCGCCAAGCCGTGGGCGCCGATGGCCGACGACGACCGCGCGGTGCGCAGCGCCCTGCGCAGCGCCAACCGCTACGGCGGCAACGTCGTGGTCGAGACGGTGACCATCGGCTCGCTCGCCAGGTACGAGGGCATGCTCGAGACGCTCGGCGTCACCCAGAGCCCGACCGTCGTGGTGATCGACCGCAACCGCAAGGCCGTGACGCTGACGGGCTACGTGGACCGCCTCTCGGTCAACCAGGCCATCGCCGACGCCCGCCGCTTCTCCATGGAGAAGCGCATCAGCGACCCGTACCTGGCCAAGGTCAACGAGCGCTGCCTGCACTACATGATGCGCTACGACCGCTTCTCGCTGCCGACCAAGGCCAGCGCGATGCGCGGCGCCGAGCGCCGGATCTTCGCCCTGCTCGCCAAGGACCGCCGGTCGATCGCCCGCCTCGCGGCTCCCGCCAAGTGGCGCGGCCTCAAGGCGCAGATGCTGCGGGCCCAGGACCTGTGGACGGCGAACGCCCGCCGCGCGCTCGCGCTCGAAAGGCGCGGCAACCGCCGGGCGGCCTTCCGGGCCCTCGCCGCCGACTCCGCCACGTTCGCCGCTCTGGACCGCCGCTTCAACGCGGTCGGGCTCACGGGCTGCGCGTCGAACCGCACGCGCTAGCCGCGCGGCGCCAGCTCCCGGACCGCGTCGGCCGCCGGCACGACGGTCGTGATCGCGCGGGCGCAGCGCCCGGCGTAGAGCGGCGCGACCTCCAGCAGGCGCTCGTCCGCGCCGGCGAGCACCGCGGCCGGGCCGAACAGCGGCACGCCGACGCGCTGGCGCCGCATCATCGCCGTCGTCACCGACGGCGGGAGGCGCCGCAATCCCGGTGCCAGCATGCGGTTGAGGGCCACGACGCCACGCGGCCCGCGCTCGTCGGCGGCGCACCAGCGATCGGTCGCCGCGTTCGGCAGGACGCGGTGGCGGTCGCTCCAGCCGACGGAGAACAGCAGCGTCTCGAGGGTGCGTCGGGCTCCGAGGGCCCGCTGCTTGTAGGCGGGATGGGCGTTGCACTCCTCGGTCAGGAGGAAGCGCGTCCCGGCGACCGCCGCCGTGGCTCCGGCGCTCAGCGCCGCCTCCGTCTCCCGCCCGGAAGCGATGCCACCGGCGGCCAGCACCGGGCGTCCCTCGGCCACTGCGACGATCCTCGCCAGGGTCTCCCGGCACGGCGCGACGCCGAGCAGATGGCCGCCCGCCTCGATCCCCTGGGCGATCAGCCCGTCGGCGCCGTCGGCCAGCGCCCGGCGGGCCTGGGCGGTGGTGCCGACCTGGGCGAGCACCACGATCCCCGCGGCGCGAAGGCGTGCGACGGCACGCGGCGCCGACCCGCAGAACGTGACGACGAGGTCGACGCCGGCCGCGACGCACGCATCGACGTGAGCGGCGCGCGAGAACGGGACGAGGAGATTGGCGGCGACGGGACGGCCGGGAGCGAGCCGACGGGCCCGCCGGAGCTCGCCGGCGAACGCGTGCGGATCGGGGAGGATGCCCACGGTCCCGAGCCCGCCGGCGTTCGAGACCGCCGCCGCGAGCGGCGCGGTCGACAGCCCGCCGCCCATGCCGGCCTGCACGACGGGGACTTCGAGGCCCAGCCGGTCGAGCAGGTCGATCGCCGGCACGCCCGGGAGTATCGCGCCGCGCGCTCCGGCGGTGGCGCCGCGCCTATCCTCCCGGCGTGGACCCCGAGGCCTTCGCCGACCACCTCCTGCACCCGCGCGGGCGCGACCACGAACCCGCGGGCGCGCACGCCGGCGCGGCCGGCGGGGCGCTCTGCGGCGACCTGATCCGGATCTCGATCGCGGTCGAGGGCGACCGGGTGGCCGACGCGGGCTTCGCGGCGTCGGGCTGCGGCGCGACGACGGCGGCCGGGAGTGCCGCGGTGGCGCTGGCGCGCGGCGCGCACGTCCTCGACGCCGCGCGGATCGGGCCCGGGACGCTGGCCGAGGAGCTCGGCGGCCTGTCGCCGGGCAAGCTCCACGCCGCCGACCTCGCGGCCGACGCGCTGCACTCGGCGCTCGGGGCCGCGGTGCGGGCCGGCGGCGCGCTCGCGCCCGACCGGGATCGCACGCTCGTCGCGATGAGCGGCGGCGTCGACTCGGCCGTCGCGGCGCTGCTCGTCGCGCGCTCGGGGCGCGAGGCGGTGGCGGTCACCCTCGAGCTCTGGCGCGACCCCGAGAACGACGCCGAGGCCTCCTGCTGCAGCGCGACCGCGGTGCGCGCCGCGCGGGCGGTCGCCCACGGGATGGGCCTGCCCCATCTCACCCTCGACCTGCGCGAGGAGTTCCGGGCCGGGGTCGTCGAGCCGTGGCTCGCCGGCCACGCGGCGGGCGAGACCCCGAACCCGTGCGTGGGATGCAACGGCCACGTCCGCCTCGACGCCATGCTCGCCTTCGCCGCCACGCTCGGCGCGGCCGACCTCGCCACGGGCCACTACGCGCGCACGACGGCCGACGGCCTGCTGCGCGCGGCCGCCGACCCGGCCAAGGACCAGACCTACATGCTCGCCGCGCTCGGCCCGGGCTCGATCGCGCGGATGCGCTTCCCGCTCGGCGAGCTGACCAAGCCGGAGGTCCGCGCGCTCGCCGCCGAGGCGGAGCTGCCGGTCGCCGCGAAGGCCGACTCCCAGGACCTCTGCTTCCTGGCGGGCACGGGCCGCGCCGCGTTCCTCGCGCGCCACGGGCGCCTGACGGAGCGGCCGGGAGAGATCGTCGACACGAGCGGGACCGTGGTCGGCCGCCACGCCGGCCACCACGGCTACACGGTCGGCCAGCGCAAGGGGATCGGCGTCGCGGCGAGCGAGCCGCTCTACGTCCTGGCCACCGACGCGGGGGCCAACACCGTGACGGTCGGCACGCGCGCGCAGCTCGCGACCCGCCGGGTTCGAGTCCGCGGCGCGCGGCTGCACCGGCCGGGGGCCGAGGTCGACGCGGTGAAGCTCCGCTATCGCTCCCGCGCGGTCCCGTGCCGGGTCGCCACCCCGGACGAGGGCCCCGACCTCATGCTCGACCTCCTCGAGCCCGTCGACGGCGCCGCCCCCGGCCAGGCCGCGTGCCTGCTGCGCGGCGACACGATCGTCGGTTGGGCGACCGTAGACTCCGCCGTCCGATGACCTCCGACGAGATCCGCGAGCTCTTCCTCTCCTTCTTCGAGGAGCGCGACCACCGGCGCATCGCGTCGGGCTCGCTCGTCCCGGCACAGCATGACCCGTCCGTGCTGCTCACCACGGCCGGGATGCACCCGCTCAAGGACTACTTCCTCGGCAAGGACACGCCGCCGCACCACCGGCTGACCTCCTGCCAGAAGTGCTTCCGCACGCCGGACATCGACAACGTCGGGACGACCGCGCGGCACCTGACGTTCTTCGAGATGCTCGGCAACTTCTC
>JAUJME010000125.1 GCA_030447005.1 Solirubrobacteraceae bacterium
AGCTGCTGGGCGACCTGGGCTACGACCCGACCTACGGCGCGCGGCCGCTCAAGCGGGTCATCCAGAAGCGGCTGGTCGACCGCCTGGCCATCGGCCTCCTGCAGGGCGACTTCGCCGCGGGCGACCGCGTCCGGGTCGACGCGGTCGGCGGCGAGCTGACCTTCGAGCGGGCGGGGGCGCCGGTGGGCGCCCCCGCCTGATCGGCGGCTAGCCCGCCGGGAAGCCGAACTCGCCGTTCGGCGCGGGCGTCAGCGAGCTGAAGCGGACGGTGCGCGTGACGAGGATCGCCAGCCGGACGAACACGCTCGAAGGCTTGCGGGCGTAGGACTTCTGCTGGTCGAACTGGACGATCCACTGGCCCGTGCCCGGCCGGGAGACCGGGATCTGGCGCTTGCGGGCCGAGAAGGTCCCGCACGGGCCACGCGGCTTGAACGAGACCCGCTTGCGGGGCTTGTTCTTGTAGATGTAGTGGGCGTAGACGCGGCCGGCCCCGGTGAACCCGCGGCCGCGGAAGCGCACCTTGCTCGAGGGGCGCGCGCGGCGCGGCTGGATGCCGACGTTGAGCGCTGTGACCCGCGACGCCTGGCTCGCGGTGGCGGCGGGGTCGCCCTGCTGGGTGGCGACGAGCTGGAAGGGCTTGTCGCCCTCCGAGACGAGCGGCGCCGGCGCCTGCACGCCGGCCGGGAGGTTGCCCTGCGGGTCCACCGGCACGTTGGCGACGGCGACCTTGCCGTCGACGGAGATGTCGACCTTCGAGTTCGGCGCGAAGCCGCCGCCGGCCACGTCGATGGCCTCGACCTCCGGGGTTAGCGGCGGCGGACGATCCACGGAGACGTAGCACGGCTTCAGCGGCGCCAGCGTCGCCGCCGGTGACACGGCGGGGAGCGCGAGGGCGGACACGGTCGCGGCGCCTGCGAGCGCCGCGAGCCTGCGGATGGACATGCGGGATCTGACCTCCGGTGGTTGAGGCGCCGAACACTAGCCCGATCCGGTAGAACCGCCACCGACGCCGTCCTTCCCCGAACGAAGACGCCAGGAGCGCTCACCGTGCCGACGTACATCATGCTCACGACCCTCACCCCCGAGGGCGTGCAGACGATCAAGAACAACCCGCAGCGCATCCGCGAGGTCAACGCGGAGATCGAGCAGCTCGGCGCCACGGTCAAGGCGCAATGGTCGACGCTCGGCCAGTACGACTTCATCAACGTGGTCGAGGCCCCCGACGAGAAGACGATGGCGCGGGTCTCGCTCGAGCTCGGCTCCCGCGGGACGGCGCGCTACGAGTCGCTCACCGCGATCCCGATCGACGACTTCATCTCGGCGCTCTAGAGCGGTGCGGGTCCTCGTCGTCGGCGCCGGCGGGCGCGAGCACGCGATCGTCCGCGCCCTGGCGCGCTCGCCGCGCCGGCCGGAGATCCTCTGCGCGCCGGGCAACCCCGGGATCCTCCGCGACGCGGCGCCGCTGGAGGGCGAGGACCTCGCCGCGGCGGCGGCCGCGGCCGGCGTCGACCTCGCGGTGGTCGGCCCGGAGGCGCCGCTGGTCGACGGGCTGGCCGACCGGCTGCGCGCGGCGGGCGTCGCCTGCTTCGGGCCGAGCGCCGAGGCGGCGGTCCTCGAGGGCTCGAAGTCCTTCGCCAAGGAGGTCATGGAGGCGGCGGGCGTTCCGACGGGCGGCCACTGGGCGGTGCGGACCGTCCCCGACGGCCTCGCGGTCATCGGCGACTACCCGGCGGTGATCAAGAGCGACGGCCTGGCGGCGGGGAAGGGCGTGGTGATCGCGCAGAGCGAGGACGAGGCCCGCGACGCCCTCCACGAGATGATCGTCGAGCAGCGCTTCGGCAACCACGCGGTGCTCGTCGAGGAGTACCTCGAGGGCGAGGAGGTCTCCCTGCTCGCGCTGTGCGACGGCGAGCGCGCGGTGCCGCTGGCGCCGGCGCGCGACTACAAGCGCATCGGCGACGGCGACGCGGGACCGAACACCGGCGGGATGGGCGCGTTCTCGCCCGTCCCCGAGGTCGGCCCGGAGCTGGTCGAGGAGCTCGTCGCCGCCGTCCACCAGCCCGTGGTCGACGAGATGGCGCGGCGCGGCACGCCGTTCCAGGGCGTCCTCTACGCGGGGCTGATGCTGACGAGCGACGGCCCGCGGGTACTCGAGTTCAACGTCCGCTTCGGCGACCCGGAGACCCAGGCCGTCCTCCCGCGCCTGCGCTCGGACCTGCTCGACGCGCTCGAGCGCGCCGCGCGCCCCGGCGGGCTCGCCGGCGTGGAGCTCGACTGGGATCCGCGGACCGCGGTGACGGTGGTGCTCGCCTCGCGGGGCTACCCGGCCGAGCCGGAGACGGGCGACCCGATCGCCGGGCTCGACGCGGTCGACGGCGAGGTGGAGGTCACCCACGCCGGGACGGCGGCGGGGCCGGGCGGCGAGGTGCTCACCGCGGGCGGGCGGGTGCTCAACGTCACCGCGCTGGGCGACGACGCGGACGCCGCCCGCGCCGCCGCTTATGCTGCCGCCGACATGATCGACTTCCAGGGCAAGCAACTGCGCCGCGACATCGCCGGGGTCCCCGTCTGATGGCCGCCGAGATGGACCCCGTCACCCAGGCCGAGGCGGTCACCGAGGCCGCCGTCGAGGAGGAGTTCGCCGAGCTCGACGTCGACGCGCCGCGCGTCGGCATCCTCATGGGCTCGGAATCCGACCGCGGCGCGATGGAGGCGGCGAGCAAGGAGCTCGAGGCGCGCGACATCCTCCACGAGGTCCGCGTCATGTCCGCCCACCGCGACCCCGACACGGTGGCCGAGTACGCCAAGAACGCCCAGATGCGGGGGATCCGCGTGCTGATCTGCGGGGCGGGCCTCAGCGCCGCGCTGCCCGGCGTGGTCGCCGCCCACTCGGCGCTCCCGGTCATCGGCGTGCCGCTCACGTCGTCGAAGTCGGTCGCCGGCGGCCTGGATGCGCTCCTCTCGATCGCCCAGATGCCGCCCGGCGTGCCGGTGGCCTGCGTCGGGGTGGACTCGGCGAAGAACGCCGCCGTGCTGGCCGCGCGCATACTCAACGCGTGATCTCCCGCTACACCCGCCCCGAGCTCGGGGCGGTCTGGACGGACGAGGCGCGGATGACCGCGTGGCGCGACGTCGAGGTGGCGGCGGCCGAGGCGCTCGAGGGACCGACGGAGGACGAGCTCGACGCCATCCGCGCGGCCACCTTCACCGTCGCGGCGGTCTCCGAGCGCGAGCGGATCACCGACCATGACGTCGCCGCCTTCGTCGACGTCCTCTCCGCCGACGCCGGCCCGGCCGGGCGCTGGATCCACTTCGGGCTGACCTCCTCCGACGTCCTCGACACCGCGCTGGCGCTCCAGATCCGCCGCGCGGGGGAGCCGATCGGCGCGGGCGCCCGCGAGCTGGCCGCGGCGCTGGCCGACCGCGCCCGGGAGCACGCCGCCACGCTCTGCGTCGGGCGCACCCACGGCGTCCACGCCGAGCCGACCTCCTTCGGGCTCAAGCTCGCCGGCTTCGCCTTCGAGGCCCACCGCAACGCCGAGCGGCTCGAGCGCGCGTTCGCCCAGGCGTCGACGGGGGCGATCTCCGGCGCGGTCGGGACCTACGCGTCGCTGGGGCCGGGCTTCGAGGCCCGCGTGCTCGAGCGCCTCGGCATCCCGGGCGAGCCCGTCTCCACGCAGGTCGTCCCGCGCGACCGCCACGCCGAGCTGCTGCAGGCGATCGCGCTCGCCGGCGCCGGGCTCGAGCGCCTCGCGACGGAGATCCGCCACCTCCAGCGCACGGAGGTCCGCGAGGTCGAGGAGCCGTTCCGGGCCGGCCAGAAGGGCTCGAGCGCGATGCCCCACAAGCGCAACCCGATCACCACGGAGCGCATCACCGGGCTCGCCCGCGTCCTGCGCGGCCACGCGAGCGCCGCGGTGGAGAACGTCGCCCTCTGGCACGAGCGCGACATCTCGCACTCCGGCGCCGAGCGGGTCATCCTCCCTGACGCCACGATCCTCCTCGACTACATGCAGTCGCTGGCGCTGCGCGTCGTGCGGGGGATGGTCGTCCACGAGGACCGCATGCGCGCGAACCTCGAGGTCACCTGCGGCGCGCTCTTCTCCCAGCGGGTCCTGCTCGCGCTCGTGGAGGGCGGGATGGTCCGCGACGAGGCCTACCGGATCGTCCAGCGTGCCGCGCAGGAGGCGTGGGACACCCAGACCCCGCTGCGCGACCTCCTCGCCGCCGAGCCGGCCGTGGCCGGACTCGACCTCGACGCGATCTTCGACTACGGCCACTACATCCGCCACGTCCCCGAGATCCTGGAGCGGCTGCCGTGAGCGAGACGAACGAGGCCATCCTCCTCCACGCGGCCCCCGACCGCTCGGCCGACCTCTTCCACGCGGTCCCGCTCGGCATCGGGGACGCCTTCACCTACCTCGAGGCCTCCGGCCGCCGCGTCGCGGTGATCAGCGTGCTCGAGCGAGACGCGGTCCGGGGGCTGGGGGTCGAGGTGATCGACCCTTCCGCGCTCGGCCGCGACGAGCTCTTCGCCCAGGGGCTGGACCCGCTGACCGCTGACGCGGAGCTCGCCCTGCGCGCGGCGCGGGAGCTCGGCCTCGAGCGCGCGACCGTGCCGCCGGACTTCCCGGTGCTGGTCGCCGACCACCTCCGCGCGGCGGGCTTCGGGCTCGACGTCGACGACGACGCCTTCATGCGCCGGCGGCGGGTGAAGACGGGCGCCCAGCTCGAGGGGATCCTGCGCGCCCAGGCCGCAGCGGACGCCGCGATGGCGGTCGCCCGCGACCTGCTCGGCGAGCTGCGCGAGGGCCTTGAGTCCGAGGACGTGCGCCGCGCCATGCAGGCGACCTGCGCCGAGCAGGGCGCCGAGCTGCCCGACGACGTGATCGTCTCGAGCGGGGCGCAGGCTGCGATCGGCCACGAGTCGGGCTCGGGCCCCATCGCGCGCGGAGCGCCGGTCATCGTCGACATCTGGCCGCGCGACAAGGCGTCGCGGTGCTGGGCGGACATGACGCGCTCCTTCGTGGCGGGCGCGGGCGAGCCGCCGGAGGAGCTCGCCCGCTACTGGTCGCTGGCGCGCGACTCGCTCGACCGCGTGCTCGCCGCGATCCGCCCCGGCGTCGCCGGGCGCGACCTCTTCGCGATCTCCTGCGAGCCCTTCCACGAGGCCGGCATCCCGACGCAGCTCTCCAAGGAGCCGGGCACGACGCTCGAGGACGGCTACTTCCACTCCCTCGG
>JAUJME010000126.1 GCA_030447005.1 Solirubrobacteraceae bacterium
CCGGGGGGGGCGCGGCCGGGGCCGCCGCCCGCCCCCCGCCCCCGGGGGCGGGCGGGGGCGGGGGGCGCGCGGCCCCCCCCCCCGCCCGCCGCTGAGCGCCGCCGCCCCCGCGCCGCGGGAGCGAATCAGCGTGGTGGTCCCGGCGCGCGACGAGGCGGGGCGGATCGGCCCGTGCCTGGACGGGCTGCTGGGCGACGGCGACGTGAGCGAGGTGGTGGTGGTCGACGACCGGTCAGGCGACGGGACGGGGGCGCTCGCCCGCGCGCGCGGGGCGCGGGTCATCGACGGCGCCGAGCCGCCCGAGGGCTGGATCGGCAAGCCCTGGGCGCTCCAGCAGGGCGTCGAGGCCGCCTCGGGGGAGATCGTGGTCTGCGTCGACGCCGACACGCGGCCCAAGCCCGGCCTCGCGCGCGCGCTCGCGGCCGCGCTCGACGAGGCGGACCTCGTGAGCGGCGGGACGCGCTTCATCTGCGACACCCCGGGCGAGCGGCTGCTGCACCCCTCGATGCTCGCCTCGCTCGTCTACCGCTACGGCCCCGCCGACGCCGAGCACCCGCCGCGCGCGCTCTCCAACGGCCAGTGCACGGCGGTCCGCCGCGAGCCCTTCCTGGCCGCCGGCGGCTACGCGGCGGCGGTCGGCTATCTCACCGACGACGCGGCGCTCGCGCGGGCGCTCGTGGCCGCCGGCTGGCGCTTCGCCTTCCGCGACGCGGGCGACCTCATCGAGGTCAAGATGCACGACTCGGCCGGGGAGGCGTGGCGGGAGTGGGGGCGCTCGATCGCGCTCGCCGACGTCGAGACGCCGGCCGCCCGGGCGGCCGATACCGCGGTGGTCTGGCTCGTCCTCGCGCTGCCCGTCCTGCGCGCGCTGACCGGCCGCGCCCGCGCCCTCGACTGGGCGCTGCTGGCGATCCGCGGCGCGCTGCTGACCCAGATGCGCCGCTCCTACACCAAGCGGGGCGCCGCCTTCTGGCTCTCGCCGCTCGCCGATCCCGCGACCGCCGTCCGGCTCACCCTGTCGAGCGTGCGCCAGACGCGGACGTGGCGGGGCCGGACCTACGCAGCCCGAACAGCACCCCGATGATGCACATGAGCCCGCCCGTCGCGGCCACGCGCTCGACCGGGTCGAGTGCGAGCTGGATCGCCGGGTAGGCGAACACGCCGGCGCGTGCCCCCCACGTGAAGCCGCGGGTGGCGGCGGAGACGGCGGCGCAGAGCGCCAGGGCGAGCAGCGCGGCGACCGTCGAGAGGGCGAACGCGCCGCCGACGAAGCACATCACCGCCTTGCCGCCGCGGAAGGAGGCGAAGACGGGAAAGGCGTGGCCGACCATGGCGGCGGCCACGGCGCCGACGCCGGCCCAGTAGCCGCCGAGCGCGATCCCGATCAGCCCGGCGGCGAGCGCCTTGGCGGCGTCGCCGAGGAAGGCGGGCGCCGCCCGCCGCCCGCCGAGGTGGTCGAGCGCGTTCCACGCGCCGGGGTTGCCGTCGCCGACCGCGCGGAGGTCGACGCCGTGGGCGCGGCCCACCATCAGCGCCACGGGGATCGAGCCGAGCAGGTAGCCGGCGAGGGCTGCTATTGCGTACTCGCTGAAGATGCCCGTCGCCTCCTTTCACCTGACGCGCTACCCGCGCGCCACGGCGCCCGAGGGATTGTCGCGGATGGGGCTCGACCACCCCGTGCTCCGCCGCACGCCCGGCCTGCGCTTCTTCCGCCTCCTCGGGACGGGCCGCGGGCGGACGATGACGCTGAGCGCCGACCTGCGGCGCTGGGCGCTCTTCGCCGTGTGGGACGACGACGCCGCGCTCGACGCGTTCCTCGCTCGCTCCGAGATCCCCGCGCGGTGGTCGGAGCTGGCGGCGGAGAGCTACACGGTCCGCCTTCATCCGCTGCGCTCCCACGGCGCGTGGGGCGGCTCCAATCCGCTGGAGGAGGACGGCTCGCAGGCCGACCGGCCCGTCGACCGCGACGCCCCGGTCGCCGTGCTCACCCGCGCGCGGATCCGGCCGCGGCGGCTGCGCGCGTTCTACGCCTCGATCGCCCCGCCGGCCAACGCGCTGCTCGAGTCGCCCGGGGTGCTGGCCTCGGTCGGGGTGGGGGAGTGGCCCGTCGCGCGCCAGGCCACCTTCTCGCTGTGGCGCTCGCTGGCCGACATGCAGGCCTACGCCTACGGCCGCGAGGACCATCGCGCGGTGGTCGACCGCACCCGCGCGGAGGAGTGGTACTCCGAGGAGCTCTTCGCGCGCTTCCGCCCGTACGGCGCGCAGGGCACCTGGGGCGGGGTCGACCCGCTCGCGACGGCGCGCTAGGGCCGCCTCGCCTCGGCGATCAGCGCGTCGAGGCGGCGCCAGAAGACCCGGCGCGTCGCCGGGTCCGCGCGCTGCGGGCCCAGGTGGTCGCTGACCGCGGGGTCGCGGATCAACGTGTAGCGTCGGGCGGCGCGCGGCACCGCTCGGGCGGCGCGGGCGATCCGCCGCGCGGGCGCCGTGCCGACCACCGTGTCCCGGGCGCCGGCGAGCGCCTCGATCCGGACGCTCGCGGGGATGAGCGCCGGCGCGACCTCGGGGATGCTCGGCGCGACCCCGCGCAGGCGGCGGCCCGGGTAGGCGGCGAAGATCGCGCGCGGGACGGGGAGGCGCGCCTCGCGGGCGATCGCCGCGTAGTCGGCCGCCAGCGCGCCGCCCGCCGAGTGCCCGGCGACGACCAGCGTCCCCGGCCGCTCATCGACGCGCGCGAGCGCCAACCGCACGCCGGCGATCAGGTTGCCGAGCACCTGCTCGGGCGGGGTGAGGACGGAGTCCTGATACCGGGGGTAGATCACCGCGTTGCCCCGGCGCGCGAGGTGGTCGAGCCACGGGCGGTAGTTGGACGGCAGCGTTGCGCCCCAGCCGTGGAGGAAGAGGACCACGGGGAGGGGCCCGTCGACGTCGGGGCGGATCACGAACGCCGTCTGTGGCCCCCGGCCGACCTGCTCGGTGAGGATCCGGCGGGGGTCCTGGTCGCGGCCCGAGCCGCCGCAGCCGGCGAGCGTGAGCACGACCGCCACGGCGGCCGCCGCGAGCGCCGCCCCCCGCCTCACGCCGGCCCGATCGCCCGCGCGACGATCTGCGCGCCGAGCATCACGAGCGGCAGCCCGCCGCCCGGGTGCGTCGTCCCTCCGACGAGCCACAGGCCGTCCACGCCGCGGACGGCGTTCGGCGGCCGCTTGAGCGTCCCGAGCCGCCCGTGCGGCGCGTCGCCGTAGATCGCCCCGCCGGCCGCGCCCGTCTCGCGCTCGAGGTCGGCTGGGGAGCGGTGCGCGCGGGCGCGCACCCGGCCGCGCACGTCGAGCCCGGCCGCCGCCATCCGCTCGAGCACGTGGTCGCCGTAGGCCTCCCAGTCGTGCCCGGGGGCGGCCGGCGCGTTGACGAGGACGAACCAGTTCTCGGCGTCCGGCGGCGCCTCGGCCGGGTCCGTCGCGCAGGAGACGCTCGCGTAGAGCGTCGGGTCGCGCACGGGCCGCCGCGCGGTGAAGACCTCGTCGAACTCCGCGTCGTAGTCGGCGGGGAAGGCGATCGTGTGGTGGACGAGCTCCGGCGTGCGGCCCTCGAGCCCGAGCATCAGCGCGAAGCCCGACAGCGAGCGCTCGGCGCCGCGGCGCGGCGGGCGGCCGAGCAGGTCGCGCCGCACGGTCAGCGCGTCGGCGTTGGCGACCACCGCGCCGGCCTCGTGCAGGCCGGCGGGCGTCTCGACCCCGGCGACCCGGCGGCCGCGGCGGGCGATCCTCGCCACCGGTGTCCCCAGCCGCAGCTCCCCGCCCAGCGCGTCGAGCCGCCGCGCGAGCGCGGTGACGATCCCGTAGAGGCCGCCGCGCGGATGCCAGGCGCCGAAGGCGTGCTCGACGTAGCCGGCGACCGCCAGCGCGGCCGGCGCGCGGCGCGGGTCGGCGCCCGCGTAGGTGGCGAAGCGCTCGATCACCATCCGCAGCCGCGGGTCGCGCGCGTGCGCGCGGGCGAGCGCGCGCAGCGTCCACCACGGCCGCACACGAAGCAGGTCCCGAGGATCCGGCGGGGGAGAGGGGTTTCGGCCTCCGGACTTCGTCCTCCGGACGACGTCACTCGGCCGCGGCGGCCACGGCGGCGGCCCGGTGAGGAACGGCACCGACGCCCGCCACATCCCGGCGCACGTCCCGAGGAAGCGGGTCCAGTCGGCGCCCGCGCCGGGCGACCAGGCCTCGAGCGCCTCCATCGCAACCGGCAGGTCGGCCGAGAGGTCGAAGCCGGTGCCGTCGGCGAAGCGGTACCGGGTCACCGGCTCCACGCGCAGGAGCTCGAGCTCGTCCTCGAGCGGCGCGCCAGTCTCGGCGAAGAGCTCGCGGAGCACCCACGGCATGGTCAGCAGCGACGGCCCGGAGTCCCACGTGAAGCCGTCGCGCTCGACGCGACCCGCCTTGCCGCCCGGTGCGTCGGCGGCCTCGAAGACGGTCACGGCATGGCCCGCGTGGGCGAGCCGGACCGCGGCAGCCAGCCCGCCGACGCCGGCGCCGATGACCGCGATCCGCATGTGCTCAGTGTGGCGGGCGCCCGGCGCGCCGCCGCGCCAGCAGCGCCGGGACGGCGAAGGCGCCCATCGCCGCGCCGCCCGCCGCCGCGGTCACCGGCCGCCGCCACAGGACCGCGTTGGCGAAGCCCTCGCCCAGCCAGGTCCACGCGTAGAGCGCGAGCGCGCCGTCGCCGTCGGCAACCGGTTCGTCGTCCGGGTCGAGCAGCGACCACACCGCGAAGACGCCGAGGCCCGTGCCGAGCCAGCCGAGGAAGTTCGACGCCGGGATCCCCTCGTAGCGCCCGCCGCCCGGCCAGCTCCAGTACCCCTCGCGCGCCATCCGCGGATCGAGGAAGACGTCCCAGGCGGTGAGTGCGCTCGCCGCGAGCGGGACGCGCACCGCCCGCCGGCGCGAGATCAGCCCGGCGACCACCCAGGCCGGCCGGCTCATCATCGCCCACGCCGCCGCCGCGAGCAGCGGCACGCCGCCGACCTTGAGCCCGAGCTTCGCGGAGTACGTGTAGTGGCCGAACGGGCGGCCGGTGGCCACGCCGCTCAGCTCGGCGGCGAAGCCGACCGCGCCCGCCGCCGCGATCGGCCCCGCTCCGCGCCGCGCCCCCCGGGCGGCCACCGCCTCGCTCAGCGACGTGGCGAGCAGGAGCCCGACGATCCCCCGCGTCGCGCCCACGAGCCGGCGCTCGGGGAGGCGGGAGT
>JAUJME010000127.1 GCA_030447005.1 Solirubrobacteraceae bacterium
AGCTCTTCCAGGGGATGCTCAAGCTCTACTCGGGCGACATGGAGCGCTACGGGCTCCCCAGGCCCGACCACCGCTTCGGCGACGCGCACCCGACGATCTCCAACGACATCCTCTCGCGCGTCGCCCACGGCGAGGTGGTCCCCAAGCCGAACATCGCCCGGCTCGAGGGCGACCGGGTCCACTTCGCCGACGGCACGAGCGTGCAGGCCGACATCGTCGTCTACTGCACGGGCTACAAGGTCACCTTCCCGTTCTTCGACGAGGGCCTGATCTCCGCGCCCGAGAACGACCTGCCGCTGTTCCGCCGGGTGTTCCACCCCGAGGTCCGCAGCGTCTTCTTCATCGGCCTGCTGCAGCCGCTCGGCGCGATCATGCCGCTCGCCGAGCTGCAGTCGGCCTGGGTCTGCGACCACCTGGCCGGGCGCTATGCGCTCCCCGCGCCGGCCGTCATGCGCGCCGACATGGAGACGGAGCGCAAGCGCATGTTCAAGCGCTACGTCGCCTCGGCGCGCCACACGATGCAGGTCGACTTCGACGACTACCTGGTTGCCGTCGAGAAGGAGCGGCGGGCCGGCGCCGAGCGGGCGCGGCGCCAGGGCTACGCGCTCCCCGTCCCGGCGCGCGCGCACGCCGCGGTCGCGGCTTGATCCCCGGGGCGGCGGCCGGCGTCGCGGGCCCGGTCGCGGGTCGCCGCGAGGCCACCAAGGCGGCCAACCGCGCGGCGATCCTGTGCGCCGCTCGGGAGATCTTCGGCGAGCTGGGCTACGGCGCGGCGGGGGTCCGCGACATCGTCCGGCGCGCCGGCCTCGCCTCGGGCACGTTCTACAACTACTTCGCCGACAAGGAGGCGGTCTTCCGCGCGATCGTCGACGAGGTCGGCGCGGAGGCCGGCAGCCGCGTGGCCGCCGCGCGCGCCCGCGCCGCAACGCCGCAGGCGTTCGTCGAGGACGCCTACCGCGCCTACTTCGAGTACATGGTCGCCGACCGCGTCCGCTTCGCCTTCATGCGCCGCAACACCGGCGAGATCCGCCTGATGTTCGACGACGTGACGGTCCCCGCCGTCACCGAGGCGCTCGAGGCCGACCTGGCGGCCGCCATGGAGCGCGGCGACCTGCCGGCCGCCGACGTCGAGTACACGGCGCGCACGATGGTCGCGGTCGGGCTCGAGCTCGGCTCGCGGCTGATCGAGCGCGAGCCGCCCGACGTCGAGGGGGCGACCCGCTTCGCCACCGACCTCTTCCTCGGCGGGCTGCCGCGCGCGGCGGCGGCTCAGGTCCGCACGAGCCAGCGGTAGCGGCCCGCGCGGGCGTAGGCCGCTTCGGCGGCGACCTGGGCGATGGAGGTCGAGAACGTCGGATACGCGTGGACCACCGACGCTAGCCCGGAGAGCTTCATGCCCTGCTCGATGGCCAGCGAGAGCTCGCCGATCAGCTCGCCGGCGGCGGGGGCGAGGACGTGGGCGCCCACGAGCCGGCCCTTGTGCGTGACGGCCACGACGGCGCCGTCGGTGGCGGCCTCGGCGCGGGCGCGGTCGGAGCGGTCGAGCGCGATGGAGTGGACCTCGACGTCCTCGGCGCCGTGGCGCTCTCGCGCCTCGGCGGAGGTCACGCCGGCGTGGGCGAGCTCGGGGTCGGTGAAGGTGACCCAGGGGATGAGCGCGCCGGCGCGGCCGCGGCCCGGGAAGAACATGTCGCGGACGGCGCGGGCGGCGTCGGTGGCCGCGGCGTGGGTGAACTGGTGGCCGCCCGTGAGGTCGCCCACCGCGTAGACGGCGCTCGCCTGCGTGCGCGAGCGGTCGTCGACCGCCACCGTGCCGTCCGGCCCGGGCGCCACGCCGATCGTCTCGAGCCCGAGTCCAGCGGCGTTCGGCCGGCGCCCCGCGCCGACGAAGATCTCCTCGGCCGCCCAGCGCCGCTCGCCCGCGTGGGCGACCTTGGCGCCGTCCTCGACCGTCACGCGGTCGAGGTCGACGCCGAGCTCGATCCGCACGCCCTCCTCGCGCAGGCGCTCCACGAGGCGGTCGGCGAGCTCGGGCTCGTCGCGGTGCAGCAGCCGCGGCCCACGCTCGAGGATCGTCACATCGGAGCTCAGGCGCCGCAGCGCCTGGGCGATCTCCACGGCGATCGGGCCGCCGCCGACGAACAGCAGCGAGGCGGGCGCGCGCTCGAGGTCCCAGATCGACTCGCTCGTGAGGAAGCCCGCCTCGCGGAGCCCGTCGATCGGCGGCACCGCGGGCTCCGAGCCCGTGCAGAGCAGGACGTGACGGGTCTCGAGCAGCTCGTCGCCCACCCGGACGGCGTGCGGGCCCTCGAGGCGCGCGGGCTCGCCGAGGCGGACGTCGACGCCGAGCGCGCGGAAGCGCTCCGGGTCGTCGTCGGTCGCCGCGATGCCGTCCTGGACGGCGCGCACGCGCGCGAAGACGGCCGCGGTGTCGATCTCCGGCTCGACCGCGGGCAGGCCGAGCCGGTCGGCCGTGCGCATGGCGTGGGCGGCGTGGGCGGCCGCCAGGAGCGCCTTGGAGGGCACGCAGCCCGTCCACAGGCAGTCGCCGCCCACGCGGCTGCGCTCGACCGCACAGACCTTCACGCCGAGCGAAGCCGCGAACTCGGCCGCCACCACGCCGGCCGACCCCATCCCGACGATGACGAGGTCGTAGCGCGCGGCGGCCATGCGCCTACGGGTGGGCCTGCGTGCTGTCGTCGGCCGCCTGGGGGCCGCGCGGGTCGCGCGAGGTCTCCGGCTGGTCGCGTGACTCGCGCGCCGCGGAGAAGCCGCTGTCGTCGCGGATGTCTGCGTCGGAGATCCCGTAGTGGGCGAAGACGGCCTGCTCGAGCCCGGGATCGAGAGCGTCGGCGTCGGTCTCCGGCGCGCCCTCGATCGCCTCGCGGTCGTAGCGGACCGTGATCTGGCCGCCGGTGATGTCGGCCTCGTCGAGCGGGACGATCACGCGCCTGCCCTCGAGCGAGACGGCGGCGAAGGCGGGCTGGTCGTCGCCCGGCACGAGGAAGACCTCCTCGACCTTCCCCACCTCCTGCTCGGAGACGTCGAGCAGCGTCTGGCCCCTCAGCTCGGCGACCTGGTCCTCGTCCAGCATGGCATCCTCCTCGTTCGCGGTATCGGCTCCGGCGAGGCCTACCGCCCCTCCGCCGGGCGGAAACCTCTCCGGCGCTGCCGCGGCGCCCGGAGGCGCGCGAATGCCGTCCGGCGGGTGGCTTACCGTGGCGCCATGCCACTGTGCTTCATCGAGCCGCAGGACGCGATCCGGGTGATGGTCGAGTCGATCGGGCGCGAGGCGCGGCGCCAGCTGCTGGGCGAGCTGGTGCGCGCGTGGGTCGACGAGATCCCCGAGAGCGAGCTGGCCTCCCACTACGCCAAGGCGGTGGACGACCTCGACGAGCACGACCTGTCGATGCTCGCCGCCTGGCACGCCTCGCTGGAGGTCGGTCACCCCATCGCCAACAAGGAGTTCCTCGTCAACGCGTTCCCGGCGCTCGGCGAGAACCGCCGCGAGGCGCTCAAGATCGCGGCCGGCTTCCGCGGTGAGGAGGCGTTCAACGCCGGCGTGGCCGAGGAGCAGACGCTCGACACCGTGCTGCCGTGGCTCTCCACCGCCCGCTGCGAGGAGCTCGCGGTCGAGTGCCTCGAGCTCTACTGCTGGGACCGGCTCGGCTCGGACAACTGAACCGCTGCGGTGGAGCCTGCGAAGGGGATGGAGCAGGCCACTCCACCTCCCGACCGCTCCGCACGGCTGTCCTCCTTCAAGCCCCCTCTCCCTCTCATCGCCGCCCGCCCGTGAGCACGGAGGTCTTCGACGCGGCCGAGGCGGCGCTCATCGCCCGGCTCGCCGCCGGCGAGCGCGAGGCGCCCATGGCCGAGCTCTACGAGCGCTACGGCCGGCGCGTGTACGCCCTCGGGCTGCGGCTGCTCGGAGACCAGACGCAGGCCGAGGAGCTCGTGCAGGAGACCTTCGTGCGCCTGTGGCAGAGCGCCGAGCGCTACGACGCGCGGCAGGCCACGGTCCGCGCCTGGGTCTGGATGCTCGCCCGCCGGGCGGCGGTCGACATGCAGCGCCGCGCGGCGGCCCGCCCCCGCGCGGCGGGGGCCGGGACCCGGCCCGAGCCCGTGACGGGGGACGAGGTCGACCGCCTCGTCCTCGGGCTCGACGTCCGCGACGCGCTCGAGCGCCTCAGCAGCGACCATCGCGAGGTGCTCGCGCTCGGCTACGACGAGGATCTGACCCAGAGCGAGATCGCGGCGCGGCTCGAGATCCCGCTCGGGACGGTCAAGACCCGCACCTACCACGCGCTGCGCGCGCTGCGCGAGCGGCTCGGCGAAGGGAGGGTCGCGTGAGCACCGCCGATCCGCTCCACCTCCACCTCGACGTCGCCGGCTACGTGCTCGGCACGCTCGACCCGGAGGACCGCGAGCGCTTCGAGGCGCACCTGGCCGGGTGCGACGCCTGCCGTGCCGAGCTCGCCGAGCTCGAGCCCGTCGCGGCGCTGGGCGTCGATGCGGCGCCGCTGCCGGCGCTCCCGGCCGGGCTGGGGGTGCGGACGCTGCTGGCGCTCGAGCGGGCGGCGTCGGAAGCGGCGCCCGCGGCGGTCGCCCCGGCCCCGGCGCGCCCGGCGCGCCTCGCCCGTCCGGCGCGGCCGGCGCGTCGCGCCTGGCTGCCACGCCTCGGCCTGGCCGCCGCCGCGCTCGCGGCCGTCGCGCTCGCCGTCGTCCTGGTGCGCGGCGCCGGGGACGAGGCGCCCGGCCGGCTCGAGGCGGTGGCGACGCTCGAAGCGACGCGGGGCGGCGGCGCCGCCTCCGCGGAGGTCTACTTCACGGGCATCGGCCGCGTGATCGAGTTCGACACGGACGACCTGCCGATCCTCCCCAAGGCCGAGTACTACGAGCTGTGGTTCGTCGGCCCGCGCGACCGGCCCGGCGCGCCCGACCGCATCTCGGCCGGCACCTTCCATCCCGACGAGGACGGGCGCTCGCGGGTCTCCTTCACCGCCGCGGTGGACCCGGCCAAGTACCCGGGCATCGCGGTCACCGCCGAGCCCGGTGACGGCGACCCGGCGCCCGAGGGCCCCGACCTCATGCGCGGCCGCGCACGGCCCCGCTGAGCGCCGCCTACGCGCGCCGCAGGACGTCGTAGCGGCCGACGCCCGTCCGGCCCTCCATCGTCCAGCGCATGAAGGCGCAGTCGAGGCGCAGCTGGCCGAGCTCGAGCGTCGAGCCGCA
>JAUJME010000128.1 GCA_030447005.1 Solirubrobacteraceae bacterium
CCCGCGCCCCCGCGCCGGTCGGGGGGCGGCGCACCCCCCCCTCCCCCCCGCCCCGCACGACCCCCCCCCGCCCCCGCCGCCGCCACCCCCGCCCCCGCCGCCCCCGGCGCCGGCGCCCCCGCCGCCCGCGGCCTCGCCCGCGCCGCCTGCCGCCACGCCCACCCCCTCCCCCGCGGCGGGAGCGACTCCCACCGCCACACCCGCCGCCCCAGGTGGCGCCACGACCGGCGGCTGGCCGGCCGGCGAGGATGCGTTCACGATCGTCCTCGCGTCGACCCGCGACCGCGCGGAGGCCGAGCGGCGCGCCAAGCGGGCGTCGGACGCCGGCACGCCGGCCGGCGTCCTGGACTCCGACGACTTCAAGTCCCTGCGCGCCGGCTACTTCGTCGTCTTCTCGGGCCAGTACGAGACCTCCAAGGAGGCCGAGCAGGCCCTCGAGGGGCTCACCGCGGACGCGAAGGACCCCTACGTGCGGCGCATCACGCCGCGCTGAGCCCGGCGGCCACGCCCGGCCACCACGGCTCGATCCGGGCCGCCGCCCGCGCCGCCAGCGGGTGCAGCGGCACGGGGTCCGCCGCCTCGGGCACCGGTCCGCCGAGCACCGGCAGCAGCGCGGCGACCGACGCGGCCAGGGCGCCGACCGCGTAGCCGCCCTCGAGCACCATCCCCAGGGGCGCCCCGAGCTCCGCGCAGGCCCGGCGCACGGAGGCGGTCATCGCCGCGTAGCCGGACTCCGTCACCCGGCAGCGGGCCAGGGGGTCGGCGACGTGGGCATCGAAGCCCGCCGAGACGAGGACGAGCTGCGGCGCGTGCTCGCGCGCGAGCGGGACGACGAGGTGCTCGACCAGCGAGGCGTACGCGTCGTCGCCGGTCCCCGCCGGCACCGGCACGTTGACCGTCGCGCCGCGCCCCGCGCCCGAGCCGACGTCGGTCGCCGGCCCCGTCCCCGGATACAGCGGCGACTCGTGCACCGAGACGAAGAGCACGTCGGGGTCGGCGTGGAAGATGTCGTTCGTCCCGTTGCCGTGGTGGACGTCCCAGTCGAAGATCAGGACGCGCTCGACGCCGTGGGCGGCCATCGCGTGGCGGGCCGCCACCGCGACCGAGTTGAAGAAGCAGAAGCCCATCGCGGTGCCCGCCTCCGCGTGGTGACCCGGCGGGCGCAGGCCGGAGAACCCCGCGGGGGCGCCCTCGAAGAGCGCGTCGACCACCCGCACGGCTCCGCCCGCCGCCCGGCTCGCCGCCGCGAAGCTGCCCGGGACCGCCGTGGTGTCGGCGTCGATCGCCCCGCCGCCCGCCGCGCAGAGCGACTCGATGAAATCCACGTGGCGCGCCGGGTGGACCGCCTCGAGCTGCGCGCGCGTGGCCTCGGGCGCCTGCTCGCGCGCCCAGCCGAACCAGCCGTGGCGCTCGAGCTCTGACTCGAGCGCCTCGATGCGCCGCGGCGACTCCGGGTGCCCGGGGATCGCGTGGTCGCCGTAGCCGTCGTCGCGAACCCACACCGGCGGCCGGGAGCGATCGATCGGCACGCCGGTACCGTAGCCAGTCGCCTTGGTCACCGAGCCCGCAGACCTGCTCGTGGTGGGCGCCGGCGCCGCGGGCCTCTTCGCCGCCCTCACCGCCGCGGGCGAGGGCGCCCGCGTGACGCTCGTCTCCGCCCGGCCGCTCGCCGAGACCGCGTCCTACTGGGCCCAGGGCGGGATCGCCGCCGCGCTCAGCGTCGAGGACACGTTCGAGCGCCACCTCGAGGACACGCTCGTGGCGGGGCGCGGGCTCGTGCGCCGCAGCGCCGCCGAGGTGCTCTGCGAGGAGGCGCCCGCGCGCTTCCACGACCTCGTCGGGCACGGCGTCCGCTTCGACGCCGACCGCGAGGGCAACGTCGCCCTGGGGCTCGAAGGCGGGCACTCCGCGCGCCGGGTCGCGCACGCGGGGGGCAGCGCCACCGGCCGGCGGATCCTGCGCCAGCTCTCCGCCCGGGTGGCCGAGGACGAGCGCATCGAGGTGCTCGAGGGCCGGCGCGTCACCTCGCTGCTCCGGGAGGAGGCCGGGCGGGTCGCCGGCGCCGCCCTCGACGACGGCCGCGCGCCGGCCGCTCGCGCGATCGTCCTCGCCACGGGCGGCGCGGCGGCGCTGTGGTCGCGAACGACCAACCCCCCGGGCTCCTACGGCTCGGGGCTGCTGCTCGCGCGTGGCGCCGGAGCGACCCTCGCCGACCTCGAGTTCGTCCAGTTCCACCCGACCGCGGTGACCGGCATCCCCGGCCGCGAGGGCTTCCTGATCTCCGAGGCCGTCCGCGGCGAGGGGGCGACGCTCCACGCCGCCGCCGGCGAGCGCTTCGTCGACGAGCTCGCGCCGCGCGACGCGGTCGCGCGCGCGATCCACGCCCATCTCGCCGCGACGGGCGAGCGCTCGGTCGGGCTCGACATGCGGGCGGTCGATCCCGCCCGCTTCCCCAACATCGTCGCGGCCCTGCGCGACGCCGGCTTCGACCCGATGGAGCACCTCGTCCCCGTCGCCCCGGCCAGCCACTACGTGATGGGCGGGATCGTCTCCGACCTCGAAGGCCGCTCCGACGTCGCGGGGCTCTACGCCGTCGGGGAGTGCGCGTGCACCGGCCTGCACGGCGCCAACCGCCTGGCGTCGAACTCGCTGTCGGAGTGCTTCGTCTACGGCCGCCGCGCGGCGCTCGCGGGGCTCGACGAGCCCGTGCCGGCCCCGGGCGCCCGCCCCGGCGAGCCGATCGCGCCGCCCCCGTCGCGCGAGACGCGCGCGGCCATGTGGGCGCACGCCGGCCTCTCGCGCGACGCGGAGGGGCTCGGGGCGCTGCTCGACGAGCCGCACCCGCTCGCCCGTCTGGTCGCGCGCTGCGCCCTGCATCGCGAGGAGAGCCGGGGCGCCCACGCCCGCGAGGACCACCCGGCGACGGACCCCGCCCTCGGCAACCGGCACACGGTCATGCCCGTGTCTGCTGAACTACCGGTGCTCGCGCGCTGGGACTGATTCCGGCCGCTCGGCCGACCCCTTAACGCCGACTTAATATTCGCGACGTTCCGATCTACACAAGGTCGGCGCACACTCGCCTACGCAGAGTGGTCGTCCGATCCGCCAAGTCGGATCTCAACCGGGGGTGCAGGAGAGAAGATGTACCGCTTCAGCCGCTCGATCTATCGAGAGCTGGCGAACGAGATCGTCGAGGATCGCCACGGAGGGTGCGTGAACCACGAGCGGGTGCTCCGCTCGTGCGAGGCCGCCGTCCGCCGCCTCGCGACCGACCGCCACTACTTCGCCAAGCCGTCCAAGACGCTGTTCAACGACATCCGGATCTACTTCCCGATGAGCTCGCAGCAGCGGGTCTACCGGGTGGTCGACACGTACCTCACGTTCGCCCGCGAGTGGCTCGAGTCCCAGCCGCTGCAGGGCTATGACCTGATGGGCAACCGGCTCGAGTGCCGCGCCACGACGCGCAAGGGCAAGCCGTGCCAGCGGATGCCGCTGCCGCACAACGGCTACTGCCCCTCGCACCAGCATCTCGCCGAGCCGGCCGCCGCCGACGCGGAGGTCCTCGCCGCGGCGTAGTTTCCCGGAATGCTCCTCGGGGTCGACGTCGGCGGGACATTCACCGACGCCGTCCTCGCCGTCGAGGGGCGACTCGTCACGGCCAAGGCGCCGACCACGCCGCACGACCAGTCCGAGGGGGTGCTGGCCGCGGTGCGGGCGGCCCTCGAGCGCGCGGGGGCCGGCGCGACCGGCATCGAGGCCTTCGCCCACGGCACGACCGTGGCGACCAACGCGCTGCTCGAGGGGCGCGGGGCGCGGACCGCGCTCGTCGCCACCCGCGGCTTCGAGGACGTGGTCGAGCTCGGCCGCCAGGCGCGCGCCGACCTCTACCGCCTGTGCGCCGCCCACCCGGCGCCGCTCGTGCCGCCCGAGCGCCGCGTCGGCGCGAGCGAGCGCATGGGCCCCGACGGGTTGATCGAGCCGCTCGACGCCGTCCCGGCGGTCACCGCGCTCGCGGCGATGGCGCCCAAAGCGGTCGCGGTCTGCCTCCTGCACGCCTACCGCCACCCCGAGCACGAGCGCGCGCTGGGCGCGGCGATCGCCGAGGCGCTCCCCGGCGTCCACGTCTCGCTCTCCCACGAGGTCGTCGGGACCTTCCGCGAGTACGAGCGCGCGGCGACCACCGAGCTCGACGCCGCCCTCTCCCCCCTGCTCGCCGACTACCTGGCGCGCCTGGTCGACCGCGCGCGGGACGCCGGGCTCCCTGCTCCGTCGGTCATGCAGTCCTCCGGCGGGCTCGCCGACGCCGCGCACGCCGGCGCCCACGCCGCGCTGACCGTCCTCTCCGGCCCGGCGGGCGGCGCGGCGGGCGCGGCCTGGGCGGCGGTGGCCGCGGGCGAGCCCGACGCGGTCTGCTTCGACATGGGCGGCACCTCGTGCGACGTCTGCGTGATCGAGGGCGGCAGCGTGCGGGAGGCGAGCGGGCGCCGGGTGGGCGGCCGGCCGGTCGCCCTGCCGATGCTCGACCTGCACACGGTCGGAGCCGGCGGCGGATCGATCGCCTGGCGCGACGCCGGCGGCGCGCTGCGGGTGGGGCCGCGGTCGGCGGGCGCGCGGCCCGGGCCGGCCGCCTACGGCCACGGCGGCGAGGAGCCGACCGTCACCGACGCCAACGTCGTGCTGGGGCTGCTCGGCGCCGACGCCCCGCTGGCGGGCTCGATCGCCGTCGACGCGGCCGCGGCGCGGGCGGCGGTGGGCCGGCTCGCGGACGCGCTCGGCCTCGGCGTGCGCGAGTGCGCCGAGGGGATCCGGCGGGTGGCGGGCGCCGAGATGGCGCGCGCCCTGCGGGTGGTCACCGTCGAGCGGGGCCTCGACCCGCGCGGGCTCGCGCTGCTGGCCTTCGGCGGCGCCGGGCCGCTGCACGCGACCGACCTCGCGGACGAGCTCGACATGGCGACCGTCCTGTGCCCGCGCGCGTCGGGCGTCCTGGCCGCGCTCGGGCTCGTGGTCTCCGAGCGCCGCCGCGACGAGCAGCGCAGCGTCCTGCTGTCCGGGCCCACGCTGACCCGCGAGCGCGTCGCGGAGGAGATCACCGCGCTGGCCGGCCGCGCCCGCTCGGGCCTCGGCAACCCGGACGCCGCGGTGCGGGTGGTCTGCGAGCTGCGCTACCGCGGCCAGGCGTTCGAGCTCGCCGTCCCGACGAGCGAGGCGCCCGAGCCCG
>JAUJME010000129.1 GCA_030447005.1 Solirubrobacteraceae bacterium
CCGTGCGCAGGTGCGCGGCGTCGCCCTCGAGCGCCGCGGACTCCGTCTCGCGCGCACAGCGGTAGAGGTAGGTCGAGACCACGAGGTTGACGGCGGCGGCGAAGCCGATCACGCCGATGCCGAAGCCGAGCGCCTTGATCTCGTTCCCCTCGACGAGGTGGCGGACCGACGTGTAGACGATCACGCCCGAGCCGACCAGGATCAGCATCCCCTCCACCCCGGCCGCGACGTTCTCGAACTTCTCGTGGCCGTAGCGGTGCTCGGCGTCGGCGGGCTGCTCGGCCTCCCGCACGGAGAAGTACGCGATCAGCGACGCGAGCAGGTCGACGGCGGAGTGGATCGCCTCGGTGAGGATGGCCACCGAGCCGGTGATGGCGCCCGCGACGAGCTTGAGCAGGATGAGCGCGGAGTTCGACGCGATCGACAGGGCGGCCGCGCGGGTGCGCGGGCCCTCGCTCAGGCGCTCAGCCATGCCTGCAGCGCCCGCGCGGCGCGGCCGCGATGGGAGATCGCGTCCTTCTCGACCGGCGTCAGCTCGGCCATCGTCCGCTCCCCGCCGTGCTCGGCCGGGAGGAAGACCGGGTCGTAGCCGAAGCCGTCGGCGCCACGGGCCTCCGGGGCCATCGTGCCCCGGCACTCGCCCTCGAAGAGGGTCTCGCCGCCGTCAGGGCCGACGTGGGCGATCACGCAGACGTAGCGCAGGCCCGTGCCGGGCGGCGCCTCGGCGCGCAGCTTGGCGAGGTTCTCGGGGTCGGTGGCGGCCGGGCCGGCGTAGCGGGCCGAGCGCACGCCGGGGCGCCCGCCGAGCGCCTCGGCCTCGATCCCGGAGTCGTCGGCCACCGCCGCGGCGCCGGTGGCCGCGGCCGCGGCGCGGGCCTTGATGAGCGCGTTGGCCGCGTAGGTCTCCCCCGTCTCGGGCGGAAGCTCGACGTCGGCGGGGAGCGGGCGCAGCCGGACGCCGCCGCCGAGCATCCGCTCGAGCTCACGCAGCTTGTGCGCGTTGCGGGAGGCGAGCACGAGCTCCACGGGCTAGCCCGGCGCGGCGGCGGCGACGGCGGCGGCCTGCGCGGCCCGCAGCCCCTCGATCCCCCGCTGGGCGAGCGCCAGCAGGTCGTCGAGGTGCGCCCGCGAGAGCGGCGTGCGCTCGGCGGTGGCCTGGACCTCGACGAGCCCGCCGTCGCCCGTCATCACCACGTTGGCGTCGACCTCGGCCGTCGAGTCCTCCGGGTAGTCGAGGTCGAGCAGCGGCACGCCGCCGACGATCCCGCAGGAGACCGCCGCCACCGTGCCGGTGAGGGGGAGCCGCTCGAGCCGGCCCTCCTCCATGAGCCGGCGGAAGGCCAGCTCGAGCGCGACGTAGCCGCCGGTGATCGACGCGCAGCGGGTGCCGCCGTCGGCCTCGAGCACGTCGCAGTCGATGTAGACGGTCCGCTCGCCGAGGGCCTCGAAGTCGACCACCCCGCGCAGCGAGCGCCCGATCAGGCGCTGGATCTCGACCGTGCGGCCGTCGGGGCGGCCCTTGGAGACGTCGCGCTGCTTGCGGTCGCCCGTGGAGGCGGGCAGCATCCCGTACTCGGCGGTCGCCCAGCCGCGGCCCTTGCCGGCCATCCAGCGCGGGACGGACTCCTGCACCGACGCGGTGCAGATCACCCGCGTGCCGCCCTCGGAGATGAGCGCCGAGCCCGTGGCCGAGCGCATGAAGTGCGGCTCGATGGTCACCGGGCGCAGGTCGCCCGGCCCGCGGCCGCCGGAGCGCTCGGGAGCGCTCACGCCGCTCCCCCCGCCGCCACGCGCGCGCCCAGCTCGACGTGGTCGACGTCGCCGAGCGGCATCTGCAGGAAGCGGGTGCCGAGCGCGCGGAACGCCTCGGGATCTCCCGTGCAGAGGAACCCGTAGGCGCCCTCGCCCTCGTTGGGCGAGGCGAGGTCGCGCGCCGCCAGCGCGCACTCGACGCGACGCGCGATCGCCGCGCCCGGCGTGATCAGCGTCACCCGCGGGCCGAGCATCCGCTGCAGCAGCGGCCGCACGAGGGGGTAGTGCGTGCAGCCGAGGATCACCGTGTCCACCCCGGCCGCCTTGAGCGGCTCGCAGTACTCGCGGACCGTGTCGACGACGCCCTCGTCGAACGGGAAGCCGCCCTGGATGATCGGCGCGAGGTCGGGGCACGGGACGCTCTCGAGCGCGATGTGCGGATCGGCGGCCTGCAGCGCGCGCTCGTAGGCGCCGCTGGCCACCGTGGCCGGCGTGGCCAGCAGCCCGACGCTGCCGGTGTGCGTCGCCACCACCGCCGCCTGCGCCTCCGGCGCGACGACCGCGATGACGTCGACGGTCCCCGGCGCCTCGAAGCGCTCGCGCAGCGCGGGCAGCGCCGCCGCGGTCGCCGAGTTGCACGCCACCACCAGCAGCTTCGCCCCGCGCGCGACGAGCTCCTCGCCGATCTCGAGCGAGAACGCCTCGAGCTCCTCGGGCGCGCGCACGCCGTAGGGGAAGCGCGCCGTGTCGCCCAGGTACAGGAAGTCCTCGTGCGGGAGCGACACGAGCAGCTCGTGCAGGACGGTCAGCCCGCCCACGCCGGAGTCGAACACCCCGACGGGCCGGCGGCGCTGCGCTTCGTGGCCTGGTGACGGGGCGGGCACGCCCTGAGTCTCGCACGCCCGGCGCACCCGCCGCTCGCGCCGCGCCGCCTACTCGCCGCCGACGCTGTTGATCGCCCCGCGCAGCTTCTTGACCACCGCCGTGGCGATCGACTTGTCGTCGGAGAAGCCGCCCGACGCCTTGACGACCCCCGCCATCACCACCGCGATGAGCAGGATCAGGCCGACGTACTCGACCGTCCCCTGGCCCCGCTCGCGCCCCAGCGCCAGCCACGCGGCGTGCGCGCGGCCCATCAGCTCGTAGCCCATCTCCCTGCCACCTCCCGGCTCGCTTCCCCCGCCGCATCGGCGGAGCTCGCGGGGGAGTCTCGGGCCGCGCCCGCACACGGCGAAAGACGCGCCTGTGACGGATCTGCGACAACCTCGCGCCGAAAGCGATGCGCGTCCTCATGGTCACCAACCTGCACCCGTCCGCCGCGCGCCCGGAGCACGGCCGCTTCGTGTACGACCAGGTGCAGGCGCTGCGCCGGCGCGGCGACGTCGAGCTCGAGCTCTTCACCTTCGGGACGGGCCTACGGGCCTATCCGGCCGCCGCGCGCGAGCTGCGCCGCCGCTACCGCGGCGAGTCCTTCGACGTCGTCCACGCCCACTTCGGCCTGTGCGCGTGGCCGGCGCTCGCCGCGCGGTCCGGGCCCGTGGTCGTGACCCTGCACGGCAACGACCTCTTCCACCCGCGCTCGAGCCGGATCACCCGCGCCGCGCTCCCGCTCGTGGCCCTGCCCGCGACCGTCTCGCGCGAGTTCTCCCGCCTCGTCCCGGGCGCGGGGCGCGCCCGGCGGGTCGCCGTCCTGCCGATGGGCATCGACCTCGAGCGCTTCCGTCCCATCTCGCGCGCGCACGCGCGAGAGCGCCTCGGGCTCGACCCGGACGCGCCGTGCCTCCTGTTCCCGCACGATCCCTCGCGCGCGCTCAAGCGCCACGACCGCGCCAGGGCGGTCGCCGGCGACGTCCCGCTGCTGACGCTCGGCCGCGTGCACCCCGAGGAGGTCCCCTACTGGCACAACGCGGCCAACGCCGTCCTCGTCCCCTCCCAGGCCGAGGGCTTCGGGCTGGCGGTGATCGAGGCGACCGCGTGCGACGTGCCGGCCTTCGGGACGCCGGTCGGGATCCACCCCGTCGCGCTCGGGGGGATCGCGGGAAGCCTGTGCGCACCGTTCGACGCCGCGGCGTGGCGGGCGGCGCTCGAGCCGCATCTCGCCGATCCGGACCCCCGCGTCGACGGCCGCGCGCGGGCGGAGCTGTTCGGCGCCGACCGGATGGCCGGCCGCCTCGTGGCCGCGTGGCGCGGGGTCGCCCGGGACGGCGGATGACCGCCCCGCCGGTACCCTTCACATGAGCATGAGCGCTCTGCTCCGACGCCTGCGGCCCGCCCGCCCCGCCCCCGAGGCGACCGCGGAGGACGAGACCCGCACCCTTCCCGAGACTCCGCCCGCCGAGCCGGAGGCCCCGGGCCCGCCGGCCGGCATCGCGCCCGAGGACCTCATCGGCGAGCGCCCCGACACGCGCCGGCGCGGCCGCCTGCGCCGCCGGCTGCGCCACCTGCGCCAGATCCGCGAGCTGATGCTGCGCGACCTCGGCGGGATCGCCTACGAGATCCACCGCGCGCCCGCCGGCGACGACGGCGCTCGCGCGCAGGGGCTGCGCGTGTTGGAGGGCAAGCTCGAGCGCCTCGTGGGCCTCGACGCGGAGCGGCGCGAGCTCGAGGTCGAACTCGGCGACGTCCGTGCCGAGACGGTGCTGCGGGAGTCCGGCGTCGGGGGCGCGTGCCCGGCCTGCGGGGAGTACTTCGCCTCGGACGCGCACTTCTGCGCGAACTGCGGGACGCGGGTCGACGGGACGGCGGCGTCCGCGCCGACCGAGCCGGCCGAGACCGTCGCGGAGGCTGCGCCCGAGCCCGCCCGGCCGGCGTCCGGGGAGCCCGCGCCGGAGCCCACGCCGGTCGACGAGCCGGTCACCGAGGTGCGCTCCTGAATGGACGCCGAAGCCCCGACGACCGTCCAGGAGACGCGCGCCACGCCGGAGCCCGAGCCCGAGCCGGCACAGGAGCCGGCGCCCGCCCCCGGCTGCTCCCGCTGCGGCGCGCCGCTGCGCCCCGAGCAGGAGTGGTGCCTGAACTGCGGCGCCCCGACCGCCACCCGGGTCGCCTCGCCGGCGGGCTGGAAGGTCCCGGTGGCGATCGTCGCCTCGGTCCTCACGCTGGCCCTCGCGGGTCTGGTGGTGGCGTTCCTCGCCGTCTCCGACGACCCGGACGAGCTCGGCCGGCTCGCGCAGCAGACACCCACGGCGACGCCGGCGCCGGCGCCCCCGCCGCCCGCGGCCTCGCCCGCGCCGCCCGCCGCCACGCCCCCCCCCGCCCCCGCGGCGGGAGCGACTCCCACCGCCACACCCGCCGCCCCAGGTGGCGACACGACCGGCGGCTGGCCGGCCCGCGAGGATGCGTTCACGATAGTCATCGCGACGACCCGCGACCGCGAGGAGGACGAGCGGCGCGCAAAGCGGTCGTGGTAACCAGGGACAGCCGGCCGCGGACGTGCAACACAGCTCAATC
>JAUJME010000130.1 GCA_030447005.1 Solirubrobacteraceae bacterium
CGGCGGGCCCGCCCGCCCGGCCCCCGGCCCCGCCCCCCCGGCGCCGGCGGCCCCCCCCCCGCCCCGGCGGGCCGGCCCCCCGGCCCCCCCCCGGCGGGGGCGCCCCGGGCGCGGCGCCGGGGGGGGCGCCCCCCCCGCCGGGCCCGCGGGGGGGGGGCGCGCGCGCCGCGCGCGCCGCCGCGGCCGTTCGCGACGGGCGCGCGCACCGCGTCCGGGCGCGCGCCGACGACCACGGCGACGCGCTGCGGATCGACGTCGAGCCGCTCGCGCCGCACGCCGAGCTCACCGGCATCCGCGTGGAGGCCGGCGCGGTCGTCCTCACCCTCGACGTGCCGGACGGCCACCCCGCCGACGAGGTCGTCGCCGTTCGGCGCGGCGACGCGATCGCGATCCGCTCCCCAATCGACGACGGGCGTGCGCGGATCGACCTCGGCGAGCTGGCGCGCGCGGCCGCCGGCGACGGACCGGCCGAGGTGTGGGACCTCTTCGTGCGGTCGCAGGAGACCCGCTTGCGCGTCGGGCGTCACTTCGACGACCTGCCCGGCAAGCACGACATCGTCGCGCTCCCGGCGCGGCCCGTGGGCGGCCGCGAGCTCGAGCCGTACTTCACCGTCGAGGACAACCTCTCCATCCGCTCGAGGTCGCCGGCGCCCTCGCCGGCGACCTCGCCGGCGGGCCCCCCGCCGCCCGGCACGCAGCGCGGGCCGGCGCGCCGCCTGGTCGTCGCCCCGCTGGCGATCGCCGTCCACCGCGCCGCCCTGCGGCTCGCCGCCGCCCTCCCCCGCCGCCGCACCGCCCCCGCCGGCGGCCCGCCCACCGTCCGCTTCCTGCTCATGCACGCCTGGGGCATGGGCGGGACGATCCGCACGACGCTGACGACCGCCGCGGAGCTAGCCGAGCGCCACGACGTCGAGGTGGTCAGCGTGGTGCGGCGGCGCGGGCGCGCGTTCTTCGGCCTGCCCGCCGGCGTGCGGGTCACCGCGCTCGACGATCGGCGGCGCGCGGCGGGCGGCGTGCTGCGCCGGCTGCCGAGCGTCCTCGTCCATCCCGACGACCACGTCTACGCCGAGTGCAGCCTGTGGAGCGACCTCGTGCTGCTGCGCTGGCTGCGGTCACTCGACGGCGGCGTCGTGGTCACCACGCGACCCGCGTTCAACCTGCTCGCCGCGCGGCTCGCCCCGCCCGGCGTCGCGACCGTCGGGCAGGAGCACATGAACTTCCACACGCACGCGCTGCCGGGGCTCAGCGCGGCGATCCGTCGCGACTACCGGCGCCTCGACGCGCTCACCGTCCTGACCGCCGCCGACCGCACCGACTACGCCGAGCTGCTCGCCCGTGCGCCGACCCATGTGGTGCGCATCCCGAACGCCCTCGCGCCGCTCGACGCCGGGATCTCGAAGCTCGATCGCAAGGTCGTCGTGGCCGCGGGCCGGCTCAACGCGCAGAAGGGCTTCGACCTGCTCATCCCGGCGTACGCGCGCGTCGCCCGCGAGCGCCCCGACTGGCAGCTGCGCATCTACGGCGCCGGCCCGGAGCGCGGTCGCCTGCGCCGGCTGATCCTCGACCACGACCTCTACGACACGGTGTTCCTCATGGGGCCCACCCGCCGCCTCGCCGAGGCGATGGCCGGGGCGTCGCTCTTCGTGCTGAGCTCGCGCTTCGAGGGCTTCGGGATGGTGATCCTCGAGGCGATGAGCCGCGGCCTGCCCGTCGTCTCGTTCGACTGCCCGCGCGGGCCCGGCGAGCTGATCAGCGACGGACGCGACGGTATGCTGGTCGGCGCCGGAGACGTGGAGGGGCTCGCCGACGCCCTCCTGGCGCTCATCGGCGACGACGAGCGGCGTCGTGCCTACGGCGCAGCCGCCGTCGACAAGGCTGGCCAGTACGGTCCTGAGGCGATCGGCCGGCAGTGGGACGACCTGCTGCGCCGGGTCGGTGTCGGAGCCCGGAACACGAGTCGGATGAAGCCCAGCATCTCGAGCGACAGCGGATGAGCGCCGCGCACACCGAGGACGCCGTCGCGCGTGCCGGCCGGCGTGCGCCCGCCGCACGGGCGGGCGGGTCGGTCGTCGGCTCGGGCGTGACCACGGCGGTGCTGTTCGCGACCGCGCCGGCCGAGGACGGCGGACCGGCCGCGGGGCTGGCGTGGCGCGGCGAGACCGTGCTCGGCAGGCTGCTCGAGCAGCTCGGCGACCTCGGGCTGCGCGACGTGCACGTGATCACGCGGCCCGAGTGGGCGCAGACGCTCGCCGCGGCGACCGACGGCGCGGACGCCGGCGTGCAGATCGAGCCGTCGCCCGACCTCGCCGGCGACCTGCGGCTCGTCGCCGGCATCGCCGGCCGGGCCGGCGGCGGCCTGATGCTCGCCTACGGCGACATCGTCACCCATCGCGAGGCGCTGGCCGGCCTGCTCGCCGACCCGCGCATCGCCACGGGGATCCTCACCGGCATGGGCCGCCGCGGCCAGGGCTTCCGCGTGCGGACCGCCCGCGGGCGCGTCGTGAGCGCCGCCTCGCCGTTCCACGCGGCGCTGCGGCCGAACACGACCTTCCTCGGCGTCCTCAAGGTCTCGCCGCGCGATCGGCCGGCGCTCGTGGCGGCGGCGCAGCGCCTCGGGGAGCTCCTCGCCGGCGGCGCGCCGCCCGCGTGGGAGGAGGAGCTCGAGCGCAAGGCCGAGGGCTGGCGTACGCCGGCGGGCGAGGCGGCCGAGCCCGCGGCGGACGGCACGCTCGAGGAGCCGCTGCCGCCGCTCGACGCCGAGAGCGGCGACGAGCCCGACGCCGCGCCGTCGGCCGCCCTCGACGAGGGCGAGATCGCGCGGCGCCTGGCGGTCGTGCGCGAGGACGCCGCCTCGCTGCTCCTCGTCGCACTCGTGCGCTCGGACATCCACCTCGCGGTCGGGTACCTGCGCAGCCTGTTCTGGGCGCGCCCCGAGTCCGACGAGGCGCTCGCCCAGGCCGGCGAGGACCTCGCCGGCTACGACGAGGACCGCGTGCTGCTCGAGTCCGCCGTCAAGGGCCGCGACGGCTTCTTCACGACGTTCTTCGTCAGCCCGTACTCGAAGTACCTCGCGCGCTGGGCCGCCCGCCGCGGCCTGACCCCCAACCAGGTGACGACGGCGTCGTTGGCGATCGGCGTGCTGGCCGCCGTCGCGTTCGCCACCGGCGAGCGCGCCGGGCTGATCGCGGGCGCCGTGCTCCTGCAGCTGTCGTTCACGACCGACTGCGTCGACGGCCAGCTCGCGCGCTACACGCGCCAGTTCTCCAAGCTGGGCGCCTGGCTGGACTCGGTCTTCGACCGCTCCAAGGAGTACGCGGCGTTCGCCGGTCTGGCCATCGGCGCCAGCGCGATGGGCGATCCGGTGTGGACGCTCGCCGGCGCGGCGATCATCCTGCAGACCGCGCGGCACATGTTCGACTTCTCGTACGCGGCCGCGCAGCACCAGGTCATCGGCGCGACGGTGCACCCGCCGCTCGAGGAGCCCTGGGGACGCGTGGGCGGCCGGCCGCCTGCGCCGCCCGCGGGACCGGCGTCCGTGGCGACGGTGCCGCCGCCCGCCCCCCGGCCGACGCTGCGCGAGCTGCCCGTGCGCGCGCTGCGCTTCTGGCGCCGCTTCGACCGGCTGCCGGTGCTCGCCTGGATCAAGCGCATGATCGCGTTCCCGATCGGCGAGCGGTTCGCGGTGATCTCGCTCACCGCGGCGCTGGCCACGCCCCGCACGACGTTCGTCGTCCTGCTGGCGTGGGGCGGCTTCGCCGCGGTGTACACGCTCGCCGGCCGGCTCCTGCGGAGCCTGTCCTGATGGCCGCCGCCGCGACGCTCGCGCCCGCCGCGCGACCGAGCATGCTGACCCTCTACCGCGACGACGGCGTGCTCGCGCGCGCCGTCGCCGGCGGCCTCGGCCGCGTCGTGCCGGTGCCCGGCGTCGTCCTCGTGCTCGCCGGCACCTTCCCGGTGCTCGCGGCGGTCGTGATCGGCGGCGCCGGCGTGTCGCGTGCGCTGGCCGGCGCGGTGCTGGCGTGGTTCGGCCTCACCGCCGCGCTGTCAGGGGGGCGCCCCCAGACCGGGCGGCTGGCGTGGGGCACGCCGCCGCTCATCCGCGCCACGGAGTACGTGAGCATCCTCTGGCTCGGGGCGATCGCGGGCGGCTCGTCGCCGGCGGCGGCGTTCGCGCTGCTGTGCGCGCTGGCGTTCCGCCACTACGACCTGGTCTACCGGATGCGCCACCGGGGCGTCACGCCGCCTCCGTGGGTCAACGCCCTCGCCCTGGGCTGGGACGGCCGGCTGCTGCTGGCGTGGCTGCTCCTGATCGCCGGCCTGCTGCCGGCCGGCTTCTTCGTCGCCGCCGCGATCCTCGGTATGGCCACGGCGGGCGACAGCGTCGTCGGCTGGCTGCGCTTCGTCGACCAGCAGCGCGCGGGCGCCGCCGGCTCGTACGAGGACGAGGAGGACGAGGGGCAGTGACCGCCGGGCGCCGCGGCGCACCCGAGGCCCGATGCCGCTGCTGACCCGGATGATCGGCACGCCGCTGACCGTCGACATCGCGGCCGGCGCGGTCGACCGGCTCGGGGCGGTGCTCGCCGACCGCCGGCTGTCGAGCGGCGGGCACGTCGCCGCGGTCGTCGGGCCCGGGCAGGGCGAGGAGATCGCCGCGCGGCTGCGCCCGCAGCTGGCCAACGCCGCGGTCGTCACCGTCGGCGAGGGCGGCCTCGCCGCGGCCACCGACGTGGTGCAGCAGCTGCGCCCCGGCTTCTTCGACGCGCTCGTCGGCATCGGCGGCGGCCGCACGCTCGACGTGGCCAAGTACGCCGCGACGCTGACCGGCATCCCGATGGTCGCCGTCGCGACCAACCTCGCGCACGACGGGATCGCCTCGCCCGTCGCGTCGCTCGAGCACGAGGGCCGCAAGGGCTCCTACGGCGTGCAGATGCCGATCGCCGTGATGGTCGACCTCGACTACGTGCGCCGCAGCGAGGCGCGGATGCGGACGTCCGGCGTGGGCGACGTCGTCAGCAACCTGTCGGCGATCGCCGACTGGCAGCTCGCCGACCGCGTCCGCGGCGAGCCGATCGACGGCGTCGCCGTGACCTTCGCGCGTACGCCGGCGATGGCGCTCGTGCACCGCGACGACAGCGTCGACTCCGACGACTTCCTCGTCGCCCTGGCCGAGGCGCTCGTCCTGTCGGGC
>JAUJME010000131.1 GCA_030447005.1 Solirubrobacteraceae bacterium
ACGAGGGCACCTACCCGCTCCCCGAGGCGCAGGTCGACCGCTTCATGGTCCGCCTCTCGATGGGCTACCCGGACGCCCAGGACGAGGCCGGGATGCTCGCGGGCCACGAGGCCGGCGACCGCGTGCTCGACCTCGAGGCGGTCGCCGACGTCGGCGAGATCCTCGAGGCCCAGGAGGCCGCCCACCGCGTGCACGCCTCGCGTGCGCTGCGCGACTACGTGGTGGCGCTGCTGCGCGAGACCCGCGCCGACCCGCGGGTGGAGCTCGGCGCCTCGCCGCGCGCCGGCCTGATGCTGCTGCGCGCCGCCAAGGCGCGCGCGGTGCTCGAGGGCCGCGACCACGCGCTTCCCGACGACGTCCAGGCGCTGGCCCAGGCGGTCCTGGCCCACCGCCTGATGATGGTGCCGGAGTCCGCGGGCATCGACCGGTCCGAGATCGTCGCCGACGCCGTGGCGGCGGTCCCGGCCCTGTAGGGGCGCGCGTGCGCTCGGCCGCGGGCTGCGCGGGCCTGGGGATCCTCCTGCTGCTGGTGGCGGGGACCTTCGACGCCGAGCCGCTCTACGTGACCGGCTCGGCGCTGGTGCTCCTGGGCGCGGGCGCCGCGACGTGGATCGGCGTCGGCGCGTCGGGCGCGACCATCACCCGGGAGCTCGGCGCGCGCTCCGTCGTCGAGGACGAGCCGCTGACCGTGCGCGTCGAGGCGCGCGCCGGGCGGCTCCCGCTGCCGCCGGGCTTCATCGACGAGCCGCTGCTGCCCGAGCCGGCGCCGGTGCGCGCGGGCCGGCGGAGCTCGCGGGTGCGCATCGACGCGACGTTCGGCCGCCGGGGGCGCCGGGTCCTCGCGCCGCCCGCGCTCGTGCTCCGCGACCCGCTCGGGCTCGCCCAGCGCGCGGTGGAGGGCGCCAGCGCCGACGAGGTCCTGGTGCTGCCGCGGGTGTCGGCCGTGACCGCGACGGCCGGCGGCGCCGAGGGCGTCCCCGCCCACGCGCGCGCGATGCTCACCGCCGCCGCGGAGACCGAGCTCGACGGCCTGCGCCCCCACCGCGAGGGCGCCCCGGCATCGCGGATCCACTGGCCCGCGGTCGCACGCGGCGCGGGGCTGATGGAGCGCAACCTGCGCTCGGAGTCCGACTCGCGCCCGCTCGTCGTGCTCGACCCCCGCGCGCCCGCTTCGCCCGGGGACCTCGACGCCGCGGTCCGCGCCGCCGCGTCGCTGACCGTCCACTTCGCCCGCCGCGGCGGCTGCGCGCTGCTGCTGCCGGGCGACCGGCGCGCGGCGACGGTCGAGCCGGATCTGCTCGGGTGGCCGCCGGCCCACGTCCGTCTGGCGCTGCTCGAGGACCACACGGGCCCGGGCCTCGTCGCCGCCCAGAACCGCCGCGGGCTCGTGGTCTTCGTATCCGCCCGGGTCGTCGACCAGCCGCCGCGCGCGCTCGGCCGCACGCCGGGCGGCTGCCTGCTCGTCGTCCCGGGCCGGCTGGCCGAGCGGCGCGCCGTCCTCGAGGTGGCGGGCTGCCACGGCTACGTGGCCGGGCGCACCGGCGCGGGCGCCGCGGTGGCCGCCGTGAGCGGGTCGGCATGAGCACCGCCGCGCTCGGCCGCGCCCCGGCCGCCCCTCCGGCCCCGGCGCCCGCCGCCGTCCGCGCGCCGCGCACCGACGTGGGGGCGCCGCTCCTGCCGCTGCCGCTCGCGCGCGGGCTCGCGACGCTCGCGCTGGCGATCTTCGGCGGCCTCCACTGGATGGGGCTGCTCGAGCCGGCCGCCGGCTTCCGCGCGTGGGAGGCGGTGGGCGCCGCGGTGCTCGTGGCCGGCGGGCTGCTGGCCGCCGCGCGCGTGCCGGCCCGGGCGCTGCGGTGGCTGCTCGCCGGCGCCGTCACGGTCGCGGGCGTCGCGCTCGCGCTGCTGGCCGGCGGGATGGCCGACGAGTTCCTGCGCCCGGACAAGTGGGCGGCCCTGGCGGCGGGGATCGCACGCGGGATCGAGACCCTCCCCGGCGCCCGCGTCCCGTACCGCGGGCTCGACGAGTGGACGCGGATGACGCTGGCCGGCGGCGGGACGCTGCTCATCGTCGCGGCGGCGGCGCTCGCGTTCTGGCCGCGCTCGCACGGGCGGCTGGGCTACCGCCGCGCCGCCCTCGTGCTCCTCGTGACGCTCTACGCGGTCCCGGCGGTCGCGATCATCTTCGACCGCGAGTTCGTGCGCGGCGCGCTGCTGCTCTTCCTCGTCCTCGCCTTCCTGCGGCTCGAGCGGCTGCGCCGCCCCGACGCGCGGGCCGCCGCCCTGGCGGCCGTCGCGGTCGGGGTGCTCGCGCTCGCCGTCGCTCCGGCGCTCGACCGCTCGGAGCCGTGGTGGGACTACGAGACCTGGGCCCTCTCGACGGCCGCGTCGAAGTCGACCGCCTTCGCCTGGGAGCACGACTACCGGCCGCTCGACTGGCCCCGCGACGGGCGCGAGCTCCTGCGCGTCCGTGCGCGCACGGCGGCCTACTGGAAGGCGAAGGACCTCGACGTCTTCGACGGCGCGAGCTGGCGGGAGAACCTCTATCCCTCCGCGCCGAGCCGGCAGCTGCCCGCCACGTTCGCCGACCCGGCGGCGCCGCGCAAGTGGCGGCAGACGATCCGGGTGACGGTGCGCAACCTCCAGTCGCGCGAGATCGTGACGGCCGGCACCACGCTCGACGTCGACTACGCCCGCGGGGCGGTCCGCACCCCCGGCTCCCACGTCACCACGACGCGCCCGCTGCGGCGTGGCGACGTCTACACCGCCGAGGTCTACGCGCCCAAGCCGAGCGCGGCGCAGCTGCGCGACGCCGGCACGACCTACGACTACTGGTCTGCGGCCTACCGCTCGATCTCGCTGCCCGGGCTCGCCGACCGGCGTGGCGAGCAGATCCGCTTCCCGGCGTACGGGACCGACGGCGAGCCCGAGCTCGTCGACCAGGTGCACCCGGCGTTCGCGGCGCCGGCCGGGACGGACCTCGAGACCTCGTCCCTCCAGCGCACCTGGGCGCTCGCACAGCGCCTGCGCGCGGGCTCCTCGACGCCGTACTCCTACGTCCGGCGGGTCGAGGCCTACCTCGCCACGGACGCGTTCACCTACACGGAGACCCCGCCGCCGACCGCCGAGACCCTCGACGGCTTCCTGTTCGACGCGAAGACCGGGTTCTGCCAGCAGTACTCGGGGGCCATGGCGCTGCTGCTGCGGATGGGCGGGATCCCGGCGCGGGTGTCGGCGGGCTTCACCCCGGGCTCCTACGACAAGGGCGCCGGCGAGCACGTCGTCCGCGACCTCGACGCGCACTCCTGGGTCGAGGCGTGGTTCCCCGGCTACGGCTGGGTGACCTTCGACCCCACGCCGAGCGCCGCGCCGCCGCGCTCGCAGACCGAGACGGCCGGCGCGGGCGCCGAGACGGCCGGCGCGCTGCCGACCCTGGGGCTCTCCGACCGGACCTCCGATCCGCGGACGCCCATGGCCGCGACCGGCTCGGGCCTGCCGTGGCCGCTCGTCAGCGTCGGCGGGCTGGCCGCCGCCCTGCTCGCCCTGGCCGCGGTCCGCCTGCGCCGCCGCCGCCGCGACGCGCCCGAGGAGCCGCTCTGGGCGCCCGCCCTCGCCGAGCTCGAGCGCGCGCTGCGGCGCGCGGGCCGGCGGCCGGGCCCCGGCCTCACGCTCCACGGGCTGGAGGACGGCTTCGCCCACAGCCCGGGGGCCCAGGGCTACGTGCGGCTGCTGCGCGAACAGCGCTACGGCGCCGCGCCGGCCGGCGCGCGCCCGACGCGCGCGCAGCGCCGCGACCTACGTGCTGAGCTCGCCCGGGGCGGCGGCGCGGCGGCGTGGCTGCGGTCGTGGTGGGCGCTGCCGCCGCGGTTAAACTCCTTGCGATGAGCCAGGTCTACGACCTCTTCCAGCGCGGCACGCAGCTCCTGGAGGCGGGCGACTTCAACGCCGCGACCGTGCCGCTCTCGCAGGCGCGCGCCCTGGATCCCGACAAGGCCTCGATCCGCGAGGCGCTGGGCCGCGCGTACTTCCGCTCCTCGCAGTACGAGGCGGCGGCGGCCGAGTTCTCGGCGCTTGTCGAGCGTGCGCCGACCAACGACTACGCGCTCTTCTGTCTCGGCCGCTCCCTCCAGGAGCTCGGGCGCCACCGCGAGGCGCGCAAGCCGCTAGCGCTCGCGGCCTGCCTGCGCCCGGAGCGCCGCGATTACCGGATCTACCGCGACCGCGCGCGGGCGGCCGAGTGATACCCTGACCGGACAGCTTTCGCGGCCTCGGCCGTAGTTTTGAGAAAGCGGGCGCTCGCCCGCTTTTTTCATGAGGAGAGGAGGTCAGATGAGCACGATCCAGGCGGACATCGAGGCGCGCCTCGCCGAGGCGGAGCCCGACGTCGAGGTGCTGCTCGCCGAGGTCGTCGGCACCGATCTCGTGCGGCTGTTCATCGACCATCCCGACGGTGTCTCGCTCGCTCTCTGCGAGCGCGTCACCCATCACCTGGCCGCCGTCCGCGAGCGCTACGCCCTCGAGGTGTCCTCGCCCGGGATCGAGCGGCCGCTGAGCAAGCCCGAGCACTTCCGCCGCTTCGTCGGCCGGCGGGCGCGCGTGCGCACCCGCGGCCCCCGCGAGGACGGCCGCCGCTCCTTCACCGGGGAGCTCGTCGGCGCCTCCGACGACGAGGTCACCGTGGCCGCCGACACCGGCGTCGTGTCCATTCCGTACGCCGACATCCACCGTTCGAACCTGCTGGGAGACTGACCGCCATGTCGCAAGAGATCGTCGAAGCCGTCAAGGCGCTCGGCTCGGAGAAGGGGATCTCCGAGGAGAAGCTCATGGTCGCCCTCGAGGACGCCCTGCTGTCGGCCTACAAGAAGCAGCCCGGCTCGGCCAAGTACGCCAAGGTCGTGCTCGACCGCGACACGGGCGACTTCGTCGTCTGGGAGCTCCAGGTCCCCGAGGAGCTCGAGGAGACCCTGATCTCCGAGGCGTGGCGCGCGATGGCCGCCGAGCAGGCCGAGATCGACCCCGAGACGGGCGAGCGCCGCGAGCCCGAGGAGCCCGAGCTCGACCTCGAGAAGCTCGCCGAGTACGAGGACCAGATCCCGACCCGCGACGTCACCCCGGGCGACTTCGGGCGCATCGCCGCGCAGACCGCCAAGCAGGTGATCCTCCAGCGGATCCGCGAGGCCGAGC
>JAUJME010000132.1 GCA_030447005.1 Solirubrobacteraceae bacterium
AGCATGTGCGCCTCGTCGAGGATGTAGACCTTGTGGCCGCCGGAGACCGGCGCGTAGGCCACCCGCTCGCGCAGGTCGCGGATGTCGTCGACGGAGTTGTTGGAGGCCGCGTCCATCTCGATGACGTCGAGCGAGGTGGCGCCCGCGATCGAGCGGCAGGAGCCGCAGTGGCCGCACGGCGACACCGTCGGCCCGCCCTTCTCGCAGTTGAGCGACGCGGCGAGGATCTTCGCCATCGAGGTCTTGCCCGTCCCCCGCGAGCCCACGAACAGGTAGGCGTGGTGGACCTTGTCCTGCTCGATCGCGTTGCGCAGCGTGCGGACCACGTGCTCCTGGCCGACCACGTCGGCGAAGGTGCGCGGGCGGTGGCGGCGGTACAGGGACGCGGCGGCGGACACGAGCGGTCCAGTCTAGTGCTGGGCCGGATGCCTCCGGGCCCCCGGCGACCCCCTACGCGCGGTGCGCGGTGAGCTGCGTGCGGAGCTTTCGCAGCGCCCGGTAGACGCGCCCCTCGACCGTCGTGAGCTCGAGGTCGAGCACCCGCGCGATCTCCGGGACGGTCATGTCGGCGCCGAAGCGCAGCGCGACGGCCTCGCGCTCCTCCGCGCTCAGGGTCCCCAGCGCGCGGGCGACCTCGTCGCGGTGCTCGAGGTCTGAGAACGGATCGGCGTGCTCGGTGGCGCCGGACGGCCCGGTGCGCTCGAGCGCCCGGCTCTCGGCGCCCTTTCGCCGGAGGTGGTCGCGCAGCAGGTTGAGCGCGATGGAGTACAGCCAGGTCTTCTCCGAGGCCTTGCGGCGGTCGAAGCCCTTGCGGGCGCGCAGCGCCTTCTCGAAGGTGTCGGCGAGCAGGTCCTCGGCCAGCGCCCGGTCGCCCGTGCGGTAGGCGAGGAAGCCGAAGAGGGCCTGCGCGTGCGCTTCGTAGAGCACCTCGAAGTCCTCGTCGCGCATGGGCACAGATTCCTTGATCAGGAAACCGCGCGCTGCTTCGTATAAGGCTTCGATGACCCCCTCCGATCCTCATCGGCTCCCGGACGACCTGCAGGATGTCGCCGAGCTTCTCCGTGGTAATCGCCCCGAGGCGACCGCGCTTGAGCTCGACGGCGTCAAGCGCCAGGTTCGCTCCCGGGTGTCGCGGGCTGCCTCCGGGCGTACCCAGAAAGGAAGCACCATGAAGTCGAAGTTCGCCATGATGGCGATGCTCGTCCTCGGCCTGCTCATGTCCGGCACGGGCGCCGGCCTCGCGGTTTCAGGCCTCGACTCGACCGGGAGCGCCAGCCAGGCGCAGTACCCGTGCGAGGACAACCCCGCCACGCCGCAGAACGAGTGCATCCCGCCGACCCCGACGCCGACGCCTCCGCCCGTCGGCAACAAGCAGGTCCCGTGTGACCTCAACGGCGATGGCGTCGCCGACGCGACCGAGGACCTCAACGGCGAGGCCCCGGGCTGCGAGCCGCTCCAGGACGTCCTCCCGACCGAGACCAGCGGCGGCAAGTCCTGCGACGAGAACGGCGACGGCATCATCAGCCCGACCGAGGCCGTCAAGAACGGCTGCGGCGGTGTCCAGGGCGAGACGAACGAGTCCAACCCGGTCGCGCGTCCGGGCTCCGAGCCCGACACCCGCGAGCGGGGGGCCCAGCCCACCCGCCAGGTCGAGGCCAACGGGGGCGACGAGCTGCCCTTCACCGGCTTCGCGGCCGTGCCGATCCTCATCGGCGGCATCGCGCTCATGGGCGGCGGCCTCGTGCTGCGCCGCCGTACCGCCGGCGAGTAGCTCGCGGCGACAGCTCGAAGAGCAGTAGCGGACGGCGGGCCACGGGCCCGCCGTCCGGCGTTAACCGGCCCGCCGGCGGGCTCCTCGGAGGCTTGTCTCAAAGCAGGACGGTGGTTCGGGGGTGGTCTCAGTGTCTGAGGCCGCACCCGGGCGTGCCGGACTTCTGAGACAAGCCTCTTAGCCCGACGGGAGCTTGAGCCGGCGCGCGACGACGGGCCAGCGCGAGCGCCGCGCCTTGCCGAACGCCCGCACCGCCTCCCTGGCCAGCAGGCCGCGCGGGTTGAGCTCGAGGGCCCGGCGCGCGGCGGGCCGCGGATCCTGGCCGGCGGCGCCCCGCACGAGCGCCAGGGCGTAGTGGTAGACCCAGTTCTCCGGGTCGCGCGCGACCGCGTTGCGCGCCGCCTGGACGGCGAGGCCGAGCTCGCCCTCGCCCACGTCGCAGTAGGCGATCAGCTCCCAGGGCTCCGGGCGCGAGCCGACGCTGGCGAGGGAGCGCAGCGAGTGGTCGATGACCGCAGCGCAGTCGCGCGGCCGCTCCGCGAACGCCCGCAGCCCGTCCTCGAGCGCCCGCTGGGAGCGGACCATCTGGAAGGGGACGACCGCGAGGACGAGCAGGCCGAGCGCGGCCACCACGCGGACGTTGCGCCCGGGGAACGGCTTGCCGCCCTCCCCCACCCGGCCGGCGATCGCGAACCCGCCCAGCGCGAACAGCCAGGCCGTGACCGCGGGCAGCTCCCACATCCAGTCGAGGCCGGCGTGCACCCCCCAGGCGACCATGGCGGCGGCGAGGCCGGCGTGCAGCGACCGGTCCGAGGCGGGATCCCAGCGGCGCGCCGTCCGCCGCACGACCCCGCCCGCCACGGCCAGCAGCCCCAGCCCCAGCAGGGCCAGCCCGACGAGCCCGAGGTCGGAGAGCACGTCGAGGTAGAGCGAGTGGGCGTCCGAGACGTTGAGGTCCATGTCGCGGCGCTGGTACCACTCGAGCTGGAAGGTCCCCGCCCCCGTGCCCCGCAGCGGCGCCTCCCGCCAGGCCTCGACCGCGACGCGCCAGTGGTCGAGCCGGCCGTTGTTGGCCGGGTTGAGGAAGCGGGTCCGCTGGTCGTCCGTCGAGGTCGAGTTGCTCTCCGTGCCCTCCAGGAAGCGGTCGACCTGGCGCTCGAGCGCGGCGGGCGCACCCGCCGCCACGGGGACCGCGACGAGCAGGACGGCCGCCGCGGCCAGCGCCCCGAGCCGCACCGGCCGGCGCGCCCGCGCGGGGAGCGCCACCCGGTCGACGCGGCCCTCGAGCCAGCGCGAGACGGCCAGCCGCAGCATCCAGCCCCCCGCGGTGCACAGGGCGACGCCCAGCGCCACGTCCTCCCCCTGGGCGACGGCCGCCGGGCTGTCGTAGGCGTCGGAGGCGAGGAGGTCGGCGTCGTAGGAGACGAGGACGGCCATCGCCGCGGGGGGGAGGACGGCGAGCCCGCCGAACAGCAGCCCGCGCGAGCGCAGGAGCACGACGTAGGCGACGAGGCCGGCCGCCACCGCGAGCAGTGCCCCGCGCGAGAACGTGAAGTAGAGCGTCGAGGCGAGCAGCGGCACGGCGGCGGCGCCGGCCGCGTTCCACCACTTGCGCTCGCGTCCGCAGGCGAGGTGGACGGCGAGGATGATGCCCAGCGCGGCGATGAGCCCCTGGGCGTTCCAGTAGGTGAGCGGGTCCGAGAGCCGTTCGGGCACGGCGCTCACCCCCGCCTCGAAGCGGTCGGGCGCCACCCGCGTCGCCCACCCGGCGGCGCAGACCACGTAGATCGCCACGACGACCGCGCGCAGGCTCCACGCCAGCCGCCGGGCCCCGAACGCGAAGGTCGACGCCAGCACGAAGGCGAGCAGGTAGAGCAGTGCGCGGTCGAACTCGACGAGCGCGCGCCCCGGCGCCTCCGACCACGACGCCGAGAGCAGCACCCACGCGGCGTAGCCCGCGAGCGCGCCCGCCGCGAGCATGGCGGGACCGGTGAGCGCGGCGAACGGGCGGCGCGCGAGCGTCACCCGCAGGGCGAGGACGATCGCCAGCACCCCGGCCGCCACGCCGGTGGAGTCCGGGAAGTAGCCGCCGGCCTGGAAGGAGAAGAAGAGGACGAGCGCCGCGGGGAGCAGCGGGGTCAGCACGTCGAGCCGGGCGGCGAACCGGGTGGCCCCCGGTTGGTCTGAAGCGGCGACGGCGGCCGCCCCGGGGCTCGCGGCGGCGGGCTCGACAGCCGTCCCCGCCTCCGGGGCCTGGGTCGAACTCGGCGGCTGCACGGCCTGCACCATCGCATCATCGGCGGCGGGCCGGCCCCCCGTTACGTCCCGCCGGGAGGAGGGTAGGGGTCCGCGGACGCCAACCGGCCGAGCTCCCCCTCCGCCCCGGCCGGTACGACGCATGGCCGGCGTCCGCCCGCCGGCTCAAGAACCGCTCCACCCCTGCCGACCTCATGACCAGACTCCGCATGATCGATCTCCACTGCCACGTCCTGCCCGGGATCGACGACGGGCCGGCCGACCTCGAGACGGCCGTCGCGATGATGGAGGCCTACGCTGCCGACGGCGTGACGACGGTCGTGGCGACCCCGCACCTGCGGTCCGACTTCCCCGACGTCGTCCCGGCGGAGATCAGCGGCCGCTGCGCCCTGCTCGAGGACGCCGCGGCGGCCGAGGGCATCGAGCTCCAGCTCGTCCCGGGCGGCGAGATCGGGCTCTCCTGGGCGCTCGACGCCTCCGACGCCGACCTGCGCGCCGTCTCCCTCGACGGCCTCGGCCGCGATCTCCTGGTCGAGACGCCGCCCAACCCGCTCGGCTCGGGCGCCGAGGAGGCGATGTTCGAGATCGGGCTGCGCGGCTACCGGATCACGCTCGCGCACCCCGAGCTCAGCCTCTCCTACCAGCGCGCCCCCCACAAGCTCGCCCAGCTCGCCGGCCGCGGCGTCCTGCTCCAGGTCACCGCGAGCGCGCTGCTCCAGCCCGCCCGCCGCTCGCCGTCGGCCGCGCTCGCCCAGCACCTCGTCCGCGAGGGCCTCTGCGCGGCCGTCGCCTCCGACGCCCACTCCCCCGGCCCCTGGCGGCCCCCGACGCTCAACCGCGCGGTCCTCGCGGCGGCGCGCCTGGCGAGCCCGGCCCGCGCCGAGTGGCTGGTGGTCGACGCGCCCGACGCCATCCTCGCCGGCGAGCCGCTCCCGCCCGTGCCGTCGGCGCCGCCGACGCCCCGCGGCCGCGCATGGCTGCGCCGCCGCGCCGGCGTCTGAGCGAGAAGAAAGCGGACCGTGCACCCAGCTGTCGTGGCCGGTCCCCGAGGCGCCTTCGCTGTCGCGTAGCTCCGGCTGGGCCACCCCGCGGCGCCTACAGGGAACCGCTTAAGGCTGCTTCCTTCCGGACCTGACCTGGTTCACG
>JAUJME010000133.1 GCA_030447005.1 Solirubrobacteraceae bacterium
CTCGCCGGGAAGCTGCTTCAGCGGCCGGGACCGGAGCGCTCGCACCAGAGGTTCGTTGCTCCGGCGCACGAGTGACTCGCGTCAGTCGTCGACGTCCGGGAACCGGTCGAACTGGCGACCCGTCCTCGAAGCGGCACGACGAAGGGCTACGACCCGTGGAAGACGGCCTCGATGTTGTGTCCGTCGGGGTCGAGCACGAAGGCCCCGTAGTACCCCGCCGAGTACTCGGGACGCAGGCCCGGCGCCCCGTTGTCGCGGCCTCCGGCGGACAGGGCCGCCGTGAAGAAGGCGTCGACCTGCTGGCGGCGGTCTGCGGCGAAGCGACGTGGACCGCCGCACCGGTTCCGTACACGGTGGAGATCGCGGCGCCGTCGAGCCCGAAGGCGATCTCGCGCCGCTGCTCGCTCCAGGCGCCGTGCTCCGAGAACCCGAGTGGTGCGAGTGCTCGCGCGTAGAACGCGCGACTGCGCTCGAGATCGGTCACGCCGATGGTGAGATGGTCGACGACCACTTGCCGTCTCGGCATCGCGGCCACCGTCATCGCTCGTCGCGACAGACGGCCACTGCCTCGCACCGGAGCCGGAATCCCGGGCGCGCCGCGGACGCCGCCGCCGTGCGAAGCGCCCGACAACCGGGTAGCGGAGCCGGTGATGGGTCTCGGCAAGGCGATCGGGTCGGCGGCGGGGGCGGCGATCGCCGGGGTCGCCGCGCACGACCTGCTGCAGAAGCGCCACTCGATCCTGCGGAACTTCCCGGTGATCGGACACGGTCGGTACCTGATCGAGAGCATCGGGCCGGAGCTCCGGCAGTACGTCGTCGCCAACAACGACGAGGAGCGGCCGTTCTCCCGCGACCAGCGGCGCTGGGTGTACGCGTCGTCGAAGGGCCAGATCAACACGTTCGGGTTCGGCACCGACAACGACATGGAGGACGTCGACAACCTCCTGGTCTTCAAGCACACGCCGTTCCCCGCGCCGGCGCCCCAGGACGGCACGACCGGCTCGGCGCCCGAGTACCTCGTCCCCGCGGGCAAGATCCTCGGCGCGGCGCACGGCCGCAAGCACGCCTTCCGGCCCCAGTCGATCGTCAACTTCAGCGGGATGAGCTACGGCTCGCTCTCGCCGCCGGCGGTCGAGGCGCTCAACCGCGGCGCCGCCGCCGCGCCGTGCCTCCAGAACGTCGGCGAGGGCGGGCTCGCGCCCGCGCACCGCCACGGCGGCGAGCTCGTCTTCCAGATCGGCTCCGGCTACTTCGGCTGCCGCGACGAGCGCGGGCGGTTCTCGCTCGACCGGCTGTGCGAGCGGGTCGCGGAGGGGCCCGTGAAGGCGATCGAGATCAAGCTGTCGCAGGGCGCCAAGCCGGGCCTCGGCGGGATGCTTCCCGGCAACAAGGTCACCGCCGAGATCGCGCGGATCCGCGGCGTGCCCGAGGGCGAGGACTGCATCTCGCCCGCCCGCCACCGCGCGTTCGGCGACGTCGACGAGCTGATCGAGCTCATCGAGCGGATCGCCGACCGCACCGGCCTGCCCGTCGGCGTCAAGTCGGCGGTGGGGGAGGAGGGGTTCTGGCAGACGCTCGCGCGGCGCATGCGCGAGACGGGCGGCGGACCCGACTTCGTGACGGTCGACGGCGCCGAGGGCGGCACCGGCGCCGCGCCGCTGACGTTCGCCGACCACGTCGCGCTGCCGTTCAAGATCGGTTTCTCGCGCGCCTATCGCACGTTCCTCGAGGAGGACCTCACCGAGGACGTCGTGTTCATCGGCGGCGGCCGGCTCGGCCTGCCCGACAGCGCGCTGTTCGCCTTCGCGCTCGGCGCCGACATGGTCAACGTCGGGCGCGAGGCCATGCTCGCGATCGGCTGCATCCAGGCGCTGAAGTGCCACACCGGGCACTGTCCGACCGGCGTGGCCACGCAGAATCGCTGGCTCATGCGCGGCCTGGACCCTGACGTCAAGCACGCGCGCGCCGCCAACTACGTCCGCGCGTTGCGCGGCGAGCTCCTCGCGCTGTCGCGCTCGTGCGGCCAGGTGCACCCTGCGCTCGTCACGCCCACGAACCTCGAGATCGTCTCCGAGCGGTACTCGACGGCGTCGCTCGAGGAGACGTTCGGCTACGAGCGCGTGCTGTCGAGCGCGCGGCGCCGGGAGATCGAGGCGCTCCTCGGCCCGCCGAAGAGCAGCATCGAGCCGGGCCCGCAGGGCGGCCCCGTCCCGGGCGACGACAGCGGCGCCGGCCAGGACGCGCCCATCGCGCCGCTCGGCGACGACGGCGCCTCGCTCGCCGCCAGCGGCGACTGAGCGCGCCGCGCCAACCTCAGTCGAGGTCGACCCGCACGACGAGCTGCTCGGTCCCGACCGCGAGCAGCAGCGCGTCGTTGACCGGCCGGCCGAGCGCCCGCAGGCGCGCGTACGGATCGTCCTCGGGGAGGACGTGCGCGGTCCCGCTGCGCCACCGATCGCCGACCTTCACCCGCACGCGCGGCTCGGCCTCGATGTTCTTGACGTAGTCGCTGGCCCAGCCGTGCTCGGTGACGATCCAGAACGTGTCGCCGCGCAGCCCGTTGCCGACCGGCGTGCGGCGCGGCAGGCCCGACGTGCGCCCGGTCGTCTCGAGCAGCGCCCATGCAGGCGTCAGCAGCCCGCGGTCGATCGCCCGCTCGACGAGCGGGTTGACCAGGCGGTTGGTCGCGAACCGCGCGACGCGGCGCTTGGCGTCGCGCACGGGTGCTGGGGCGGTCGCGTGACGACGGATGTGGACGGGCCTACCCGCTGGCGTCGCGGCGCGATGCGCGTCCGAACCCGGCTTCCTGGTGGGCGAGCGGCTACGCCGAGACCATGTGCTTGGCCGGCTCGACCCGCACGTCCGCGCCGGCCGGCATCCCGGCGACGAGCTCGTCGAGGCCCGGCCGCCCGGGGTCGGCGAGCCAGACGGTCCCGCCCGGAGCGAGCAGCCGCGGGACGAGCGCGACCAGCGGCGCGACGTTCCGGCGGTCGTAGACGACGTCGGCGGCGAGGACCACGTCGAAGCGGGCGTCGGATGCGGGAGCCTCGCCGGCCGCGGTCGCGACGCCCGGCGCCGCCGCGTCGCCGCCGCCCGCCGCCGCCGCCACGTCGAGCACGGCCGCCTCGCCGCCCGCGCCGCCGAGCGCGAGGTTGAGGCGCGCGAAGACCACCGCGGCCGTCGACGCGTCGGTCGCCAGCACGTCCGCGCCCGCCCGCGCCGCCACCATGCTCGGCAGCCCGAGTCCGCACCCGAGCTCCAGCACGCGCCGCCCGGCGACCCGCTCGGGCCCGGCGGCGATCGCCCGGGCCAGCGCGGCGCCGCTCGGCCAGACCGTCGCCCAGAACGGCGACTCGCCGCCGCGCTCGCACAGCAGCTCCCAGTCGCGTGGGCGCGCGAGCGGCACGCCGGCGACGTCCTCGACCACGACGTCGAGCATCCCGGCCGGCGGCGGGCGGCCGCCGCGCGCGGCGCGCAGGTCGCGCTCGAGCGCGGCGAGGTCGATCACGCGGGCGCCGGCTCGCGCACCGGCGCGAGCTCGACCGGGATGCCGTTCAGGACCGCGGTGCCCGACAGCGGCTCGAGCATCGCGCCGTCGGTGAGCACGTTCGTGTTGACGCCGGCGTGCTCGCGCGCGACGCGCAGCTCGACGCCCGCCGTGCCGTGCCCCCAGCCGTGCGGGATGCTGACGACGCCGGGCATGACGTCGTCGGTGACCTCGACCGGCAGCTCGATCGCCCCCACGCGCGAGGCCACCCGCGCGAGCTCGCCGTCGACGAGTCCCAGGCGCGCGGCGTCGTCGGGGTGGACGTGCGCCGTGCAGCGCGGCGGGCCGCTGACCAGCTTGGGCAGGTTGTGCATCCACGAGTTGTTGGAGCGCAGGTCGCGGCGCCCGACGAGCACCATCCCCCCGTCGGAGTGGTCGTCCATCGCGGCGGCCAGGCGCGGCACGTCGGCCAGCAGCGGCTCGGGCGCGAGCTCGACCTTGCCGCTCGGGGTCTTCAACACCTCGGGGATCCGCGGCTCGAGCGGCCCGAGGTCGATGCCGTGCGGCGCGGCCTGCAGCTCGGCGAGCGAGAGCCCGTACGGCCCGCTGCGCAGCATGACGTCGAGCAGCCGCTCGGGCCCGCGCAGCTCCGGGTCGGGCTCGGCGCCCTCCCGGCGCCCGACGTCGGCGGCGACCATGTCGTCCAGCGCGTCGACGTCGGCGTCGGGCCCGAGCCCGCTGACGATGCCGGTCAGCCGCAGCAGCGTCTCCCACTCCTGCGGCCCGCTCGCCTCGAGCAGCGCGGGCGACCAGTTGGCGACGTTGCGCACCGAGAAGCCGTAGAAGGCGATGTCGTAGTGCGACTTCTCGAGCGGCGACGGGCCGGGCAGGATGACGTCGGCGTGGCGCGTCGTCTCGTTGACGTAGATGTCGACGCTGACCATGAAGTCCAGCGAGGCGAGCGCCGCGTCGAGGCGCGCGGCGTCCGGCGTGCTCACGACCGGGTTGCCGGCGTTGGTGATCAGCGCGCGCACCTGGCCGTCGCCGGGCGTCTCGATCTCCTCGGCCAGGCACGCGACGGGCAGCTCGCCGAAGATCTCCGGCGCGCCGCGCACGCGCGATGCGAAGCGCCCGAACTTCGCACCGCGGCCGGAGCCCGTCCCGCGGCTGCCGTGCGCCGGCAGCGGGAACATCACGCCGCCCGGCCGGTCGAGGTTGCCGGTCAGCGCGTTGAGCACGTCGACCAGCCAGCTCGCGGTCGTTCCGAACGCCTGCGTCGTCGTGCCGATCCGCCCGTAGACGGCGGCGCGCGGCGCGGCGGCGAGGTCGCGCGCGAGGCGCCTGATCGTCTCGGCCGGCACGCCGCTCGCCGCCTCGACGGCCTCCGGCGCGAACGCGCGCGCCGCGTCCTCGACCTGCTCGACACCGGCGAGGTGGCCGGCGGGACCGGGGGTCACGAGGTCCTCGGCGAACAGCACGTGGGCGAGCGCCATGAGCAGGAGGGCGTCGGTCCCCGGGCGGATCCACAGGTGCTCGTCGGCCACCTTCGCGGTGCGCGACCGGCGCGGATCGACGACGACCAGGCGCCCGCCGCGCGCCTGGATCGCCCGCAGGCGCCCGCGGACGTCCGGCGCGGTCATCAGCGACCCGTTCGAGGCCAGCGGGTTGGCGCCGAGCAT
>JAUJME010000134.1 GCA_030447005.1 Solirubrobacteraceae bacterium
TCCCGGCGTCTCCTGCCCGGGCGCGCCGGACAACGGGATCTCGACCTCCTGCGGGAATCGGTACAACGCCAACAGGATGGGCCAGGTGCCCCCCGGCTTCCAGTTCCCCGACGCACTCGACCGCTACGGCGTCCCGCACGGCGAGCAGGGCCGCACCTCGCTGCCCAACGGGACCGACTTCTGGTGGGACGAGTTCACCTCCAACCGCGGGAACTGCTGGTACGACAACACGGGCCCCGGCGGGACCGCGGCCGGGATCACCGGCCCCGGCGACGCCGGCCGCTCGCCGGGCCTGCCGCCGAACTCGCTGCCGAGCTGCGAGAACGGCAGGAACCCGAACTCGAGCGTCGGCGGCGGCGATGTCGCCAAGGAGCAGTACCTCGTCGACTGCGCTCAGGGGCCCGACGACGACACCGGCCCGCTCGACTGCGACTGGTACGACGCGCCGGCGCGCCCGGGCAGCGCCAGGGCCGCTGCGCGCCAGCGCGAGGTCGCGGCCGCCTCGCGGGCGTTCGAGGGGACCGCGGAGGCCCAGCGGCTGCGCGAGCGGATGGAAGCCCTGGCGGCGGGCGGGGCCGGCTAGCCCGTGCGCCGCGCCCTTACCCCGGTGGCCGCGCTGCTCGCGGCCACCGCCGTGGCGGGCTGCGGCGGCGCGGAGGCCGACGGGACCGCCTCGGCGCCGGCCGCCAAGCCGGTCGGTGACGTGAGCGGGGGGTCGGTCGCCCAGTTCGCCGACTGCGGCGACTGGCGTGCGGGCACGCGCGCCGAGCGCATGGCGACGGTCGAGGAGCTCCGCGGCCAGCTCACGCCGCAGCGGTCGAAGACCGCCGCGTCGCCGCTGCCCGACGAGCGGGCGTACGAGGTCTTTGAGAAGGCGTGCGCGCCCGACTACGCCGAGAGCCTCCGGCTCTCCAAGCTCTACGTCAAGGTGCAGGGGTTCGCGCCGCTGAGCGAGTAGGGACCTAGCGCCCCGCGCCCTCCGCCTTCGCCACCATCAGCACCATGTCGGCGCGGGCGAGCATCTCGTCGCCCGTCTCGCCGTCGCGGAGCTGCGCGGCGCCGATGGTGAGGCTCAGCGGCTCGCCGTCGGGCCGGTGGCAGCGGGCGCGGACCGTCTCGGTGATGCGCGCGGCGATGTCTTTGGCCTCGTCGAGCGGGGCGCCGGGCAGGAGGGCGACGAGCTCGTCGCCGCCCCAGCGGAAGCACGGATCCGGCACGCGGACGCCGGCGGCGAACGCCCGGGCGGCGTCGCGGATCGCGATGTCGCCGGCGCCGTGGCCCCACGTGTCGTTGATCGCCTTGAAGGAGTCGAGGTCCGCGAACAGCGCGCTGAGCGGCCGGTCCGTGCGGCGGGCGGTTGCGGCCGCGACGACGACCGCCTCCTCGAGCGCCCGGCGGTTGCCGAGACCGGTGAGGGCGTCGATGCGGGCGAGGGCGTCGGCGCGCTCGCGCGCGACGCGCAGCTCGCGGCGAAGCTCGCGCACGCGCTTCGTCCACGCCAGCGCCAGCCAGGTGAGCGCCCACCAGAGGAAGATCTGTCCTGCGGCCGCGATCGCCTCCCCCTCGGCGACGGCGGGCACGAGCGCGGCGACGCTGGCCGCCGCGAGGATGCCGAGGATGCGGCGCGGCGGGTGCAGCGCGGCGCAGTAGAGGCACGTCAGCACGAGGATGTCGACGTAGGGCGCGCCCGCGTCGCCGAGCGACGCGATGGCGGCGACGCCCGCGACGGAGGCGTAGCCCTGGACGAGCAGGAGCCCCGGCGCGAGCGGCGCGCGGCCGGCGGCCATCCAGGCGCCGAGGGCGGCGGCAAGGCCCGCGATGGCGGCGATGCCGATCCAGCCGCCGGGGTCCGGCGCGGCCACCGCCGAGAGCGCCAGGCAGTACGCCGCCCCGGCGACCCAGATGGCGCCGCCGAGCCGGCGGGCGAGCACGAGGTCGAGCTCCGCATAGGAGTGCCCCTCGGCCGCTCCCTCCCAGAGCCGGCGCAGTGTCCGCTTGAAGCGCTTGATGTCCACTTCCAAGTGATCGTCCTGCGGCGCCGAGGCTGTAGAAGGCGGGTCGGATTAGGGTGCCCTAACATGCGGCCCGAGATGCGATCCGGTGGCGCTGAGTCGGCCGGGGCGGCCGAGGTGTGGGCGGCCCGCGCCTGGAACGTCTTCAACGAGGGCAAGCCGTTCTCGATCGTCTATCCGCCGATGGCGGTCGCGGGCGCCGCGCTCGTCGGCGCCGGGGCCGGCGGGGCGCTCGGCTGGGGCCTGCTCGCCGGGCTGGCGCTCTCGCTCGTCTGGGCCCGCCATCCCTTCCCGCTCCGCGCGCGCGCCCTGCTGTGGGCGCTGCTGCCGGCCGGCTTCGTGGTGCTCGAGGGCTGGCGCGCGCCCGGGCTGCTGGCCGTCGGGCTCGGCGGCTACGCGTTCTTCACCGTCCTCTTCTGGGGCGGGCTCTACTACCACCTGCGCACGGGCGCGCCGCGGACGAACTCGCTGCGGTTCTGGCGGCTGGTGGCGACCAACTCCGATCCGACGAGCGGCAACGCGCTCGAGCAGGTCCCCAAGACGATCCTCACGCTGAGCGCGATCGCGCTCGTCGCCCAGGACCCCGGCGCCGGATCGGCCGCCCGGGTGGCCGGGGTGGCGGTCGCCGCGGTGGGGCTCGGCGCGCTCGGCTGGCGGTGGTTCGCGCGCACGCGATTGCCGCGCTACCCGGCCGCGGCGGCGAGCCCGGGGCCGCCCTCCGCCGCGCTCGCCCGCCGCGTCTACGTGATCGTCGTCGACGGGTGCAACCGCGAGCGGCTGCGCCAGGCGTCGGCGCTCGGCCTCACGCCGACGCTCGATCGGCTCACCGCCGAGGGGACGGAGTACCTCGACGTCCAGACGGCCTATCCCGCCCGCACCGTCGTCTGCTTCTCGTCCATGCTCACGGGCGCCCCGCCGGCCGAGCACGGGATGCGCTCGAACTTCGCGCCGCGGCTCGGCGTGCGCGTGCCCTCCGTCTTCGACACCCTCGAGGCCGCTGGGAAGGTCGGGCGGCTGGTGGGGATCGCGCACCTGGCCGACCCCTTCCCGGATCGAGGCTCCGCCTTGCGCCGGACAGGCCCGGATCGAGGCTCCGCCTTGCGCCGGACAGGCCCGGATCGAGGCTCCGCCTTGCGCCGGACAGGCCCGGATCGAGGCTCCGCCTTGCGCCGGACAGGCCCGGATCGAGGCTCCGCCTTGCGCCGGACAGGCCCGGACGAGCGGCGGATCCGCACGGTCACCTCCGTCCAGCCGACCGATCGGATCGACGAGTCGCTGATCGCCGCGGGCCGCGAGGTGGTCGAGGCCGACGATCCCGACCTCCTGGTCCTCCAGCTGCTCGCCGCCGACCAGCTCGGCCACGTCCGCGGCACCCGCAACCCGGAGTACCTCGACCAGATCGGCCGCACCGACACCCGCATCGCCGGCTTCCTCGACTGGCTGGCGGCCCGCGGCTCGCTCGCGGACGCGACCGTCGTCGTGATGGCCGACCACGGCCAGGGGCGGGGGATCGGCGGCCACGGTCACCTCGACTGGGGCGAGTCGCCGGTCCCGTTCGTCGTCCACGGGGCGGGAGCCGTGCCGGGCACGGTGGTCGACCGGCCCGCGTCCGTGCTCGAGCTCGCGCACACCGTCTCCGCCCTGCTCGGCGTGCCGGCCCCCGCGGCAGCGCGGGGGCGTCCGCTCGTCCCGGCGCTCGAGCCGGGGGTCCGGGCCGCGCGCGCTCCGGCCGGCGACCGCGTGCTGGCGGTGATCACGGCCCGCGACGAGGGCGCCACCATCGCCGGGGTCGTCTCCGGGCTGCCCGCCGAGGTCGACGGCGTCCCGCTCGACGTCTGCGTCGTCGACGACGGCTCGAGCGACGACACCGCCGTGCGTGCGCGCGCGGCCGGCGCCCGCGTCGTCGCCCACCGGCGCACCCGCGGGCTCGGCGCGGCGCTGCGCACCGGCCTCTGCGTCGCGCGCGACGAGGGCTACGCCGCGGCGCTCTACCTCGACGGCGACGGCGAGTACGACCCGGGCCAGGCGGCGCGCGTGCTGCGCCCGGTGCTCCGCGGCCGCGCCGAGTACGTCCTCGGCTCCCGCTTCCTGGGGCGCCGTGAAGGGATGGCGTGGCACCGCACGCTGGCCAACCGGACCTCCTCGGCGCTGATGGGGACGCTGCTCGGCGGCACCGTGCTCACCGACGGGCAGACGGGCTACCGAGCCCTGGGCCGCCGCGCCCTCGCCCGCTTCGCGATCGCCCACGACTACAACTACGCGCAGCTGCTCACGCTCCACCTCCACGGCGAGGGCATCGAGCCGGCCGAGGTCCCGATCGACTACACGCGCCGCGCGGCCGGGCGCTCCTTCGTCCGCTACGGCGAGTACGCCCGCCGGGTCGTCCCGGCGGTCGCGCGGGAGCTCCTGCGCCAGCGGCGCCAGCGGCGCCGGCGGCGACGCCGGGGCGGGGCGGCCGAGGCGGCGTCGGCGGCGGTGGCCGTGCAGCCGGGTGGGGGCGCGGAACTGCGCCACTGAGGCAGGGGAGCGCGAACCGCGTCGCGTTCGCCCGGGATGCGGGTGGAACCCGACGCGGTTGGAAGAGGGCTGTCTCGAAGCCGCGGTTGGTCGTGCCGGCCCGCGCCGGGGTCTGAACTGCGGCATCGACGGGGAACCGCGAACCGTGTCGGGTTCTGCCCGGTTCGCGGGCTGAACGCGACGTGGTTGAAGCGGGACCCGCCGCCGCCATCCGACTCGCCTGGTCGCTGCCCTCTCTGCCGCCGTTCTGCGGCCGAGGGCTCGGCGCTCGCCCGGAGGCGCGCCCGCGCCCGGGCCTCGCCGAAGGCGTCCATCAGGTCCGCGACGACCTCCTCCTCCCGATAGCGGAGCTGCGCTTTGCCGTACCGGCGCAGGACGTGGCCGTGGCGGCGCAGCCAGAGGTCGCGGTCGTCGTCGACGGTGGCCTGGTGCGGCCGCTCGTGCTGGCGGCGGTCGAGCTCGACCACCACGCGGAGATCGCGCCACAGGCAGTCGACCTCCCATTGCCCGACGCGGACGTTGCGCTCGGACAGCGCGATCGCGGGTGATCGACGAGCCCGACGCCCCGAGGGCGAGGAGCTGCGGCCGCGTCAGGATTCCGTGCTGGGCGGCGGCGGCG
>JAUJME010000018.1 GCA_030447005.1 Solirubrobacteraceae bacterium
TCACCTTCAACGAGCTCGACTTCGCCGAGCGGGTGGAGCAGGCGGCGCTCAAGCTCGGCTTCGTGGCCTCGCGGCTCGACGGCACCGAGCTCGAGGACCTGGTCAATCTCGCGGTCAACGGCGAGGTCCAGGATCCCGCCTCAGGGCTCGGCGAGCACGTCAACGACTGCTGGCCCGAGCTCGTCGGCCCGGCCGACCGCTCGCTCGTGCACTGGCTGCGCCGGCTCGTCTTCCGCTCCGCCTGGCTCGACCAGCGCGTGAAGGAGGGTGAGCTCGACGTCGCCTACGACGAGCGCACCTCCTCCTTCGGCTACGTCCAGCCCGAGCGCGACCACGAGCCGATCGAGCTCTCCCCCGAGCCCAACTGGGGCCGGGTCGCCTACATGCCGCGCTGAGCGCGGCGCGTCGTCAGCGGAGCGTCTCCGCCCGCGCCTTGGCGATCGCCTCGGCCCCCGCCTCGCCGACCAGCAGCTCCGGGCGCAGCGTCCCGCTCGCGGCCAGGTCGACCGCCGGGAAGCGGCGCAGGCCGGTGAGCACGGCGTCGAGGGCGATGATCGTCGTCTCGCCGCCCACCGGCGCGGCCGCGCCGGCCACGATGGTCAGCGACCCGCCGTCGACCACGTTGCGCGCCGCGGAGAGCAGCCGCCGCGCGGCCGCCGGGGCGACCTGGTCGAGCGAGTCGACGACGAGCACGGCGTGGCCGCCGCGCGCGGCGATCCGCTTGGCCTGGTCGAGCGCGGGCTCGATCGCCTGGAGCTGGGCCTCGGGCGACTGGCCGAGCGGCGCAGCGGCCGCCGGGGTGATCCCGGCCTCCGCCCACAGCGGGAGCTCCTCGGGGCGGGCGCCCGCGAGCGCGACGGAGAGCTCGACGCCCTCGACCGCGTCGAGCGCCCCGGCCAGGCGCAGCAGCGCCTCGGTCTTGCCGGCCTGCGTCGGGCCGACCACGGTGACGCGCGAGCCGCGGCCGAACGGGGTCAGCCACTCGATCGCCTTGACCGTCGGGTCCTCGGAGCCGAGCTCGAGGCGCTCGGACGGGAAGGTGGCGGGGAGGTCCTCGAAGCGGGTCCCCTCCCCCGCGACCTCGTCGGCCGGGCGGCCGTTGATGGTGTCGACGCGGATGAGCGACGGGTAGCGCTCCGAGCGCCGCGGCGGGCGCATCGGGCCGGCGACCCGGTCGCCGGCGACGAGCTCGCAGCGCTTGATCTGGGCGGCGGAGATGTAGACGTCGTCGTCGGAGGTCTCGCCCTCGGTGAGGCGGACGAAGCCAGAGCCGTTGGGGGCGAGGTCGATGACGCCCTCGACGACCTCGTCCTCGCCGTCGCCGTCGTCGTCGCGGTCGCGGTCGCGGTCGCGCGAGCCGCCGTCGTCGTCGGCCGAGCGGCCGCGGCCGCGGCCGCCGCGCGAGCGGCGGCGGGGGCGGTCCTCCTCCTCGGTGGCGTCGGCCTCGTCGCCGGCGACGGTCGCCTCCTCGGTCTCCTCGGCCGCGCGGCGCGAGCGCGAGCGCCCGCCGCGCGAGCGGCGGCGGGGGCGGTCCTCGTCGACGCCGGACTCGGCGTCCGTGCCGGTGATCGCCTCCGCGACGCCGTCGCCCGAGTCGTCGCCGGCGCGGGCGTCGGCCGTGGACGGCGCGGCGTCGCCGGAGACGGGCTCGCCGCCCTGGGCGACGAGGATCGCGTCGATGAGCTCCGCCTTGCGCAGGCGGCGGTAGCCGTCGAGCCCGAGCTCGTTGGCCAGCAGGTGAAGATCGGCGAGCGGGCTCGCGGCGAGCTCGGACGGATCGAGGACGGATGACATGGGACCTCCGGGGTTGGTGCGGTCGGTGGGCGCCCGGCCCGCGTTGTGCTCAGCGGCCGGCGACCTCGTGCTGCGGGGCAGGCTAGCGCGCGGTGCCGTCAGACCCGGCGCAGGTGCTCGGCGAGCACGGCGTCGGGGGGCAACGTCGTGTCGCCGCGCAGCACGGAGCGCACCGCGAGGAAGTCGGCCGCCTCGGCGACGTCGTGGAGCCGGAAGACGTGGCCGCCGGCCTCCACGCCCCACGCCAGCGCGGCGAGCGTCCCGGCCAGCCGCGCGCCCGGCGGGCGGCCGGTGATCGCGCCGATGAAGTCCTTGCGCGAGAGCGCGAGCAGGACGGGCCGGCCGAGCGCGAGGACGCGGTCGAGGCCGCGCAGCGCGGCGACGGTCTGGGCCGGCGTCTTGGCGAAGTCCGGGCCCGGATCGAGCAGGATCTGCTCCTCGCGCACGCCCTGGGCGACCGCCGCCGCCATCCTCGCCTCGAGGAACGCCGCCACGTCGCCGGCCACGTCGCCGCCGTAGAGCCCCGGGTCGAGCCGCTTGGTCTTGGGCGCCGCCCGCGTGTGGGCGATCACCAGCGCCGCGCCCGAGGCCGCGCAGACCGCGGCGAGCCGCGGGTCGGCGAGGCCCGAGACGTCGTTGACCATGGCCGCCCCCGCGCGCACCGCGCCCTCCGCCACCTCGGCCTTGTGGGTGTCGACGGAGACGAGCACGCCGGGACCCGCCGCCACGATCCGCTCGATCACCGGGACGACGCGCTCGATCTCCTCCGCCGCCGGGACCGGCGGCGCGGTCGTCACGCCCGACTCGCCGCCCACGTCGATGATCCCGGCGCCCGCCGCCACCAGCGCCGCGGCGCGGGCGACGCTCTCGCCCACCGCGGGCGCCGGCCCGCCGTCGGAGAACGAGTCGGGCGTCGCGTTGACGACCCCCATCAGCAACGGCGCCCCGAGCTCGAGCGCCCGCCCGCGGGCGCGGAGCTCGGGGGCGCCGCCGGCGCGGCTCACCCCTTGATGCGCAGGCGCACCGACTTGCGGCCGACGTTGCCCGACTTGTCGGTCGCCCGGACGCGCAGGGTGAAGGTGCCGCGGCGGTAGCGGTGCACGGTGCGGCGGGAGCGCGAGGTCCGGCTGCGGTCGCCGTAGTCGACGCTCACTCCGGCGACGCCGGAGCCCTCGCCGTCGAAGGCCGAGATCACGATCTTGAGCCCCTTGCCGGCGCGGCGCCGGCCGGTGACCTTGACGGCGATCCGCGGCGGGCCGGTGTCGACGCGCACGAGACGGCCCTTGGAGGGCGTGGCCTGGCCGCGGCGGTCGAACGCCACCGCCCGCCAGGTGTGCGGGCCGTCGGGCAGGTCGGCCGGCACGACGAACTCGTTGCGCGGGGCGACGCCCACCTCGACGTCGTCGATGAACACCCGGTACTGCTGGCCGCCCCACAGGTCCGAGCCGGGGGACCACTTCAGCGTCGGGCGCGCCGTGCGCTGGTACCGGCTCGTGCTGCGCGGGATCGGCGCGGCTGGCGCGTCGTCGTAGACGGCGGCGACGAGCCGGCGGGCGTCGGCCGGCCCCTGGAGGAAGGCGGCGGCGAAGTCGCCGTTCTTGTCCGTGGTGACCTGGGCGGCGCCCTGCACAGGACCGAAGTCGGGGATGGAGAGGGTCGTCTCGGCCTCGAAGGGCCGCTCGTCGGGCTTGTGGCGCGCCTGGACCGTGGCGGGCCCGCCGCCGGCCTGCCGGCGCCAGACGAGGCCGACGGTGCGGCGCTCGGAGACGGTGATCGCCGGCAGGGGATCGGCCTCGCTGCCCAGCGTGTCGAGCCGCGCGGCCGGGCCGAACGCGTCGAACTTGTCGAGGAAGGCGCCCACGACCGTGAAGCCCGGGCCGGTGGCGGCCGCGTGGCCGATGCCGCGCCCGTTCATCTCGAAGCGCGGCGCGCCCGAGGGGCCGTTGCCGTCGATCGGGACGGGCGTCTCGAACAGCGAGCCGACGAGCCGCCGCGCGACCGTCCGCGTGACGCCGCCGAAGTCCTGGCGCCAGACGACCCAGGCGAAGGAGCCGTCGTCCTCGATGTCGATGTCGGGGGAGTCGGCCGGCCCGCCGGGCGCCCCGCCGAGGTCGGGGATGGAGACCTCCTGCGGCGCCGAGGAGGGTGAGAGGCCCGTGATGCGGCGGCCGAAGACCCGCTGGCGGCCGTCGGGATGGCTCTCGGCCCAGGTCGCGACCGCGTTGCCCTCGGCGGAGACGGCGATCCGCGGGCGCCCGGCGCCCGCGCCGGCGGTCTGGGCCGGGTCGACGTCGAGGACGCCGGTCACCGGCTCCCAGGTGACGGCCTCGAGCCGGAACGCGCCGACGTCGCCGCGCGCGGAGAAGACGATGTAGCCCGTCCCGTTGACGCCGACGTCGGAGTGCGGGTCGGTGACGGGCGAGTCGACCGAGCCGGCGGCGAGCTGCTGGGGCGGGCTCAACGGCTCCGTCCGGTCCCCGCCCGGCGCGAAGGAGCCGAACAGGCTGCCGCCGGAGACGAAGCCGATGACCAGCCGCCGGCCGCTGCCGGCCGCCACCGTGGCCGCGGTCGCCGCCTCCGGGAGGCCGGCGTCGACGCGCTCGGGCGGCCGGAACGCGCCGTCGATCATCCGCGAGACGAACACGTGCGGCAGGCCGCCCTCGCGCTTGAGGTAGACGACGGCGCCCGAGCCGTCCGGCGCCAGGTCGACGTCGCCGAGGGCCTCGATCTCGGGGCTCGGCCCGTCGATGGACTCCCCGGGGAACCAGGCGGCGTGGGCGGCGGGGGCGAGCGCGGCGGGCGCGAGCCCGGCGGCGCACAGCGCCAGCGCCAGGAGGGATCGGCGGATCGGCATGGGTGTGTCTGGGGCTCCGGGAGGTCTCTGGGTCTGGGTGCGGCGGACGGTCGGTCGAAACCGGTCGCGGCGGCGAAAGTTACGCCGCGACGAGGATGCCCTCCTGCGCGGCCTCCTCGCGGAAGGCCTCCGCCTCGGCCGCCACCCGGGCGTCGTCCCACCCGAGCTCGGAGCCGAGCGCCCGCGCCACGCGCTCAGGCGCCTGGGCGCCGTCGGCGCACAGGTCGCGCGCGGCGAGCAGGCCGAGGCGCGTGCGGCGCAGGAGCACCGAGCCGACGGTCGCCGCCTGCTCGCGCCGCGCCGAGAACGCCGCCTCGGCCAGCAGGTCGGGCAGGCCCTCGACGATCGGCTGGGCGAGCTCCCCGCGCTCGGCGGCAACCGCCAGGACCTCGTGGGCGGCGTGGCCGTAGCGGGCGGCGAGCTGCGCGTAGGCCGCCTCGGGCACCCCCTCGACGCGAGGGAGCTGCGCCGGGTCGACCCCCATCCCCAGCGGGATCTCGTGGGTGCGGCACGGCGCCACGCGACCCTCGCGCTCGACGATCCGGTCCACCGTCATCTTCGCCATCCGCCGCCAGGTGGTCAGCTTGCCCCCCGTGATGGTGATCATCCCGCTCGAGGTCTCATAGAGCTCGGCCTTGCGCGAGATGTCGACGGACTTCCTGGGGTCGCCGGTGGAGATCAGCGGGCGCACGCCGGCGTAGGCGCCCGCGATGTCGCCGCGCCCGAGCTCCGCGCCGAAGAAGCCGTTGAGCGCGTCGAGCAGGTACGCGACGTCGTCGTCGGCGGGGCGGATGTGGTCCAGGCTGCCCTCGTAGTTCTCGTCCGTCGTCCCGACGAGCGTGCGTCCGAGCCACGGCAGCACGAAGATCGTCCGGCTGCCGGCGGCGGGGGCGATCACCCCCACGCTCAGCGGCAGCCGGTCGCGCGGGAAGATGATGTGGGTGCCGCGGCTGGGGCGGATGACCGGCACCTCGGCCTCGTCGCGCAGCTCCTCCGGGCGCAGCCGGTCGGCCCAGACGCCGGTGGCGTTGACCACCGTGTCGGCCTCGATCGTGAAGGCCTCCCCCGAGCGCGCGTCGCGGACGTGGGCGCCGTGGGCGCGGCCGCCCCGCTCGGCCAGGCCGGTGACCTCGACGCCGTTGGCGAACACCGCGCCGAAGCGCTCCGCCTCGCCGAGCACCGTGAGGACGAGGCGGACGTCGTCCGTCTGGCAGTCGTAGAAGAGGTAGCCCGAGGTCGGGTTGCGCGCGGCGAGCGCCGGGATCAGCTCGGCGACCTCCTCGCCGCCGATGACCCGGTGGCGCTCCGGGCTCCAGTCCACCGCGCCGTCGCGGTTGCGGTCGGGGCCGGCGCCCGTCGCGCGGCGGCGCAGCGGCGGGCGGCGGAGCTTGTCCACCGCCATCACGTCGTACATGTTGAGCCCGAGCCCGGTGAGCCGGTCGAGCCGCTGGCCGCCGAAGGCGGGGACGATCAGCGGCAGCGGCGTGACGAGGTGCGGCGCGAGCGCGGCGTTGAGCTGGCGCTCGAGCAGCGCCTCGCGCACCAGGCCGAGGTCGAAGTTCTGGAGGTAGCGCAGGCCGCCGTGGACGAGCTTGCTCGAGCGCGACGAGGTCCCCGAGGCGTAGTCGGTCTTCTCCACGAGTGCCACCGTGTAGCCGCGGGTGGCGGCGTCGAGGGCGACGCCGGCCCCGGTGATCCCCCCGCCGACCACCAGCACGTCGAAGCGCTCGGCGGCGAGGGCGGCGATGGCGTCGGGGCGCGGGAGCACCGTCGCCTCAGGGCAGGTAGGTGCGGACGACGTCGAGCGGCGCCCGCTCGGGCGGCGACTTCTCCGGGCCGCGGACGTGGCCGAGGTGCAGCAGCCCGAGGATCCGCTCCCCGCCGGGGATCCCGGCCGCCGCCCGGCCCGCGGGCGTGCGCAGGACGGTGGGCGTGCGCCAGTAGCCGCCCAGGCCGCGGGCGTGGGCGGCGAGCAGGACGATGAAGACCGCCGCCGACGCCGCCGCGGCGTCCTCCTCGGCGCAGACCGGGTCCTCGACCTGCAGGACGGAGGCGGCGACCAGGGTGGGCGCGCGGTCGAGCTTTGGCGCGTCCTCGGGGCTGCCGGCCGCCTTGAGCGCGGCGAGCGCCTCCGGCCCGAGGACGCGGAAGCGCCACGGGTTCGTGAGGTGGTGGTTCGGGGCCCAGCGGGCGAGGTCGAAGAGCTCGTCGAGCGTCTCGCGGGGCACGGGCGACGGCGAGTAGGCCTTGTGCGTGCGGCGGGTCCGGATCAGCTCGTCGAGCACGCCTGCCAGGCTATCCCCATGCCGCACGGGACGGTCTCCGAGCTGTGGCGCTTCCCGGTCAAGTCGATGGCGGGCGAGCGCGTCGAGGCGCTGCGCGTCGACTGGCGCGGCGCGGGCGGGGATCGCACCCACGCGCTGCACTTCGAGCACAAGGGGGCGCACAAGCGCCTGACCGTCCGCGAGGCGCCCGGGATGCTGCACTGGCGCGCGGCCTACGGGGCGACGGACGTCGAGCCCGCCGCGCCGCCGCTCGCCACGCTCACGGCGCCCGGCGGCGAGGCTTACGGCTGGGAGGACCCGGCGCTCCCCGCCGCGCTCGAGCGCGAGCTCGGCCGGACGGTGACGCTGCGGCGCGACGTCGAGGGCCAGCAGGACCTCGGGCGCTCGCTCCTGCTCACCACGGAGGCCTCGCGCCGCGCGCTGGAGGCCGAGCTCGGCGCGCCGGTCGACCTCCGGCGCTTCCGCCCCAACCTGCACCTCGACCTCGACGCGCCGGCCTGGGCGGAGGAGCGCGGGTGGGAGGGCGGCACCGTCGAGCTCGAGGGCGGCGTCGTCCTGCGCCTCCTGCACCCCTGCGAGCGCTGCGTGATCCCCACGCGCGACCCCGGGACCGCCGAGAAGTGGCCGGGCCTCCTGCGCCACCTGGTCCGCGAGCACTCCACGGGCTTCGGGATCAACGCCCGCGTCGAGGTGCCCGGCGCCGTGCGCGCCGGCGAGCGCGTCGCCCTTACAGCTGCTTGACCTCGACGAGCACGTCGCCCACCGACGCCTTGGCGTCGCCGAAGAGCAGCGCGGTCTTGGGGTCGTAGAAGAGCGGGTTGTCGATCCCGGCGAAGCCGCTCGACATCGAGCGCTTGAGGACGATGATCGAGTTGGACTTGTCGACGTCGAGGATCGGCATGCCGTAGATCGGCGAGTCCGAGACGGTGCGGGCGGCCGGGTTGGTGACGTCGTTGGCGCCGATCACCAGCGAGACGTCGGTGCGGGCGAACTCGCCGTTGGCCTCCTCCATCTCCTTGAGCTGCTCGTAGGGGACGTCGGCCTCGGCGAGCAGGACGTTCATGTGGCCCGGCATGCGCCCGGCGACGGGGTGGATGGCGTAGGAGACCTGCACGCCGCGGCGCTCGAGCTCGGCGGCGAGGTCGGCGACCGTCCGCTGCGCCTGGGCGACCGCCATGCCGTAGCCCGGGACGATCACCACGCGCTCGGCGTAGGAGAGCTGGATGGCGACGTCGGCGGCGCTCGTGGAGCGGACCGTGCGGTCCACCCCGTCGTCGCCCGCCCCGCCGCCCGCCGCGCCGCCGCCCGTCCCGAACCCGCCGAAGAAGACGTTGCCCAGCGAGCGGTTCATCGCGTCGGCCATCTGCTTGGTGAGGATGGAGCCCGAGGCGCCGACGAGCATGCCGGCCACGATCAGCGCGACGTTGTCGAGCGCGATGCCCGCCGCCGCGGCGCTCAGGCCGGTGAACGCGTTGAGCGTCGAGATGACCACCGGCATGTCGGCGCCACCGATGGGGAAGACCGCGAGGACGCCGAGCAGGCCGGCCGCCAGCAGGATCCCGACGAAGACGAGCTCGGACTCCGTGCCCGCGGCGACCGCGACCGCGAAGCCGACGGCGATCGCCGCCAGGCCGGCGTTGACGAGCGGCGGGATCTTCGGGCTCGCCTTCGTGAGCTCCTGGAGCTTGGCGAAGGCGACGTTCGAGCCCCAGAAGGAGATCGAGCCGATGATCGCCGCGATGAGGATGGGGATCAGCTCGTCGAGCGGCAGGTCGCCGGCCGCCTCGCGGAACTCGACGTAGGAGATGAGCGCGACCGCGCCGCCGCCGACGCCGTTGAAGAGCGCCACCATCTGCGGCATCGCGGTCATCTTCACCGCGCGGGCGCTGGGGATCCCGACCGCGGTGCCGATGCCGATGCCGAGCGCGATGAGCCCGAAGTCGCCGGCCTCCTCCGTCAGCAGCGTCGCGACGACGGCGATGAACATGCCGACCGCCGCGACCTGGTTGCCCTGGACCGCGGTGCGCGGGCCGCGCAGCATCCGCAGCCCGACGATGAAGAGGACGAAGGCGACGATGTAGAGCGCGTTGATGACGTCACGATCCATCGCGCGGCGCCTCCTTCTTGCCCTTGAACATCGCGAGCATCCGGTCGGTGACCAGGAAGCCGCCGACCACGTTGATCGTCCCGAAGGCGATGGCGATCACCAGCAGGACGTCCTCGAGCAGCCCCTCGGCGGGCCCGATGACCAGCAGGCCGCCGAGCAGGACGATCCCGTGGATGGCGTTCGTGCCCGACATCAGCGGCGTGTGCAGCGTGTTGGGGACCTTGGAGATGACCTCGAAGCCGACGAAGGCGGCGAGGGCGAGGATCGCGATCTCGGTGAGCAGGTCCATGGCCTAGGCGACCCCCGCGGCGCTGCGCGCGCCCTCGTGGACGATCTCCCCGCCGCGGGTGACGCACGCGCCGGCGATCACCTCGTCGTCGAAGTTGAGGTCCAGCGCGCCGTCCTCGCCCGGGGCGAAGAGCTCGAGCAGCGCCTGGACGTTGCGCGCGTAGAGCTGGGAGGCGTGCTGGGGCATGGTCGACGGGAGGTTGAGCGGCGCGGCGATGATCACGCCGTTGTCGGTCCGGTAGGTCTCCCCCGGCCGCGTGAGCTCGCAGTTGCCGCCCGCCTCGCCGGCCATGTCGACGATCACCGACCCGGGCTTCATCGCCTCGACGGCCGCGCGGGTGATGAGCTTGGGCGCCGGGCGGCCCGGGACGAGGGCGGTGGTGACGATCGCGTCGGCGCGGGCGGCGGCCTTGGCGAGCAGCTCGGCCTGCTGGGCCTGCTCCTCGGGGGTGAGCTCGCGGGCGTAGCCGCCGGCCGCCTCGGCGTCGGCGGCGCCTTCGATCTCCAGGAACTTCGCGCCGAGCGACTGCACCTGCTCCTTGACGGCGGCGCGCACGTCGAAGGCGGTCACCTGGGCGCCCAGCCGGCGCGAGGTGGCGATGGCCTGGAGGCCCGCCACGCCGGCGCCGAGGACGAGCACCTGGGCGGGCGGGATCGTGCCCGCGGCGGTCATCAGCATCGGGAAGAAGCGCCCGAGCTCGTGGGAGGCCAGCAGCGCCGCGCGGTAGCCGCCGACGTTGCCCTGGGAGGAGAGCGCGTCCATCGCCTGGGCGCGCGAGATGCGCGGGATCGCCTCCATCGCGAAGGCGGTCGTGCCCTGCTCAGCGAGCGCGCGGATGGTGTCGGCGGCGGTCAGGGGCTGGAGGAAGCCGACCAGGACGGTCTCGGAGCCCAGCCGGGCGATCTCCTCCGCGCGCGGCGGGGCGACCTTGGCCACCACGTCGGCGCTCCAGGGGTCGCCCGCGGTGGCGCCGGCGTCGGCGAAGGCGGCGTCGGGCAGGTCGGCCCCCTCCCCCGCGCCAGGCTCGTGCACCACCTCATGGCCGGCACCGGCGAGCTTGCGGATGATCTCGGGAACCATGGCCACCCGGCGCTCGCCGGGGGCCGTCTCCTTGGGGACGCCGATCTTCACGAGGGCGGGGAACCTACCCCATGCGGACGTACGTTCGCCCGTCGGTCAGCGGGCGGCGCGGCGGCCGGTCGCCGGACGGACTTCGGCCGTCCTCCCGTCAAGGGCGGAGGCGCCCGGCACGGTCACGGGCGCCGGCACGAGCTGCCCGTTCTCGATCGCGACCGCGAAGCGCTGCTCGAGCAGGCTCTCGTCGAGCGCCGCGGCCGCGGCCGCCAACCCCACCGCGTCCGTCCCGGTCACGAACCACACGGGCCGGCTCTCCCCTTGCTGCGTGGCCGCCACCAGGCCGACGCCCGCGCCGAGCCGGCGTGCCACGCGCCCGCGGGGGTCGAGCACGTCGAGGCGTCGCCCGGCTGCGCCGAAGCGGGCGAAGACCCCGGACTGCTCAGGACCCAGCTCCAGGCGCATCGCCGTCGGGTCCTTGCGCAGATCGCTCCAGCGGCCGACGAGGATCCGCAGGACACCGCCCTCGTCCTTCTGGGTGAGGACGGCCTTCGACGTGGCCTTCACTCCCGCCCGGCTCAGTCGCTCGGCCACCTCGTCGCACTCCCGGCCGACGCCTTCTGCGCACTCGATGCGGACCGGGATCCGCTTCCCCCGGGAACCGGACAGGAACGGCTCGGGGAACGAGCCGACCACCGCCGGGATCCGCGGCGCCGCGCCGCTGTCGTGAAGGTCCCACCAGACGCGGTCGCCGGGCGAGAGCCCGAACTCAGCGGCGCCCGCCTCCCCCCGGATGCCGTTGACGTAGTAGGACCACGCGAACGGCCGCCCGCTCTGCCCGCCGGCGGCGCGGCCTTCCAGCCCCACGACCGAGCCGTCGCGGGTCTCGACCTCGAGGCGGCGCTCGAGCAGCCCGAGCACCGTGTCGCCCGCGCGGGCGCGGGCCTCCTCGCCGCGGGCCACCCGCTCGGAGCCGAAGTCCTCCGTGACGCGCAGGGTGACCCTCTCCGCGGGGGGATCCTCCGAGCCGCCGAGCCCGCAGCCCGCGCCGCCCAGGACCACCGACGCGCACGCGAGCGTCACCAGGAGCCGGCGGATCACCGCACGGCCACCAGCCGCGGGAAGGCCCGGACCATTCCCTCGCGCTCGGCGGTCAGCTCGACGCTGCCACGCGCGTCGGCGGGAACGGTGACCACCGCGGTTCCGTCGGCGCCGGTCCGCCCGGTCGCCGTCCCGAGGCGCACGGTCGCGCCCGCGATCGCGGCCCCGCGGCCCCGGTCGTCGAAGCCGCGCACCCGCACGCGCAGCGCCTGCCCGCGACCGGCCCCACCGGACCCCGCCGAGACCTCGAGCGTCCGCTGGCAGCCGCCGGACGCAGCGCGGACGCACCAGAACCACAGGACGCGCTGCCCGTCGCGGAGCCCACGGCCGGTGCCGAACGGGCCGGAGGGGTCGGCCGGCCGCCGCGTACCGGCCCGGCGGCCCACCTTGAAGGCCCAGCCGTCGCGCCCACGGTTGCGATCCGGGCCGACCCCGGTGACCATCAGCCCCCCCGCGTCGCGCGGGGAGCGGCCGCAGACGCCCCGATCCTCGATGGCGACCGGCAGCCGGGTGGCGAGCAGCACGCTCAGAGGGGTCGCCGCGCCGATTGCGCACGAGCGCGTACCGACGGTCGCACGCCGCTCCCGCAGCACGACGCTGCGCGGGCCGGACAGGGTGCGGGACTTGCCCACGACCATCGTCTCGACCGAGGCGGCCGTCGCCGGCGCCGGCGCGGCCAGGGGGGCGCCGGCGGCGAGCAGGACGGCGGCTCCGCCAACTGCGGCGTCGAGGAGATGGCGCTGGCGCGCGAGGTGGCGGCGGGTCATCGAGCGGGAGGGGCCGGATGGGTGCGGAAGGAGCGGGCCCGTCCTCCCGGCGAGGGACTTCTCAACCGGCCTGGGTGCGACCGGCCCGCTGAGGGGCCATGTTACCGTCCGCCTCCTCGAAGCCATGACGGTCAACCTAACGCGCATCTACACCCGGCTCGGCGACGACGGCCAGACCCACCTCGGGGACATGAGCCGGGTCCCCAAGACCCATCCGCGGATCGAGGCCTACGGCACCGTCGACGAGCTCAACGCCCAGCTCGGCGTGACGATCGCCCAGGGCGGGCTGCCCGCGGGGTACGCCGACTGGCTCGCCCGGGTCCAGAACGACCTCTTCGACGTGGGCGCCGACATCGCCGTCCCCCACGGTGGGGATCGCGAGCGGCTGAGGGTCAAGCCCGAACAGACGGCGTGGCTCGAACAGGCCTGCGACGAAGTCAACGCCACGCTCGCGCCGCTGAAGTCCTTCGTCCTGCCGGGCGGAACGCCGGCCGCCGCCCAGCTCCACGTCTGCCGGACGGTCTGCCGCCGGGCCGAGCGGCGGACGATCGACTGCGGCGATGAGGTCAACGCGGAGTGCGTGAAGTACCTCAACCGGCTGTCGGACCTGCTCTTCATCCTCTCCCGCGGCGCCAACGGCACCGAAGAGCCGCTGTGGGAGCCGGGCCGCTTCCAGTAGGCGGCGTCCCCGAGCACGCCCGCGTCCCCGCCCGGCCGCTCGACGCGGCGGCCGGCGCCGCCGCGGCCGCTCGCCAGGCCGAGCTCGTCAAGCCGCCCGGCGCGCTCGGGCGCCTCGAGGAGCTGGCGATCTGGCTCGCGGCGTGCACGGGCGCCGAGCGGCCGCAGGTGCGCGCGCGGGTGGTCGTCGCCGCCGCCGACCACGGCGTTGCCGCCGCCGGGGTCTCGGCCTATCCGCCGGACGTGACGGCGCAGATGGTCGCCGCCTTCGCGAGCGGGCACGCGGCGGTCAGCGCGCTCGCCGCCGAGGCGGGCGCCGAGGTGGTCGTGGTCGACGCCGGGGTCCGCGGGCTCGGCGGTTCGCCAGGCGTGGTGGCGACGGGCCTGTCGCCCAGCGCCGACCTGTCGGTGGAGCCGGCGCTGACGGTCGAGGCGGTCGCGCGGGCGGTCGACGCCGGCCGCGGGCTGGCGGCCGCCGCCGCGCGCGACGGGATCACCGTGCTCGCCGGCGGGGAGATGGGCATCGCCAACACCACGCCGGCCACCTGCCTCGCCGCGGTCCTCACGGGGCGCCGCGGCGCCGACCTCGCCGGGCCGGGGACGGGGCTCGACACCGCGGGGCTCGAGCGCAAGCGCGCGGTGATCGAGCGGGCGCTCGCCCTCCACGGGCCGGCGCTGACCGGCCCGTTGAGCGCGCTGCGGCGGCTCGGCGGCGGGGAGATCGCCGTCCTCTGCGGGCTCGCGCTCGGCGCGGGCGAGCAGGGCCTCGCCTACGTCTGCGACGGCCTGATCGCCACCGCCGCCGCCGCGCTCGCCGTCGCGATCGAGCCCGGGCTGCGCCCGCGGCTGCTCGCCGGGCACCGCTCGCCCGAGCCGGCCCATGCGGCGCTGCTCGAGCACCTCGGCCTCGAGCCGGTCCTCGACCTCGGCATGCGGCTCGGCGAGGGCTCGGGCGCGACCGCGGCGCTCGCGATCCTGCGCCTCGCCTGCGCCGCCCACGCCGGCATGGCGACCTTCGCCGAGGCGGGGATCGCCGGGCCGGCCGGGCCCGGGCCGGCCGCGTGACCGGCCTGCGCACCGCGATCGCCTTCCTCACGCGCCTGCCGCTGCCGGGCGGCGCGCCGGCGTGGTCGGCCGAGGGGCTCGCGCGGGCCGCGGTCTGGTTCCCGGTGGTCGGCGTGCTCGTCGGCGCGATCGCCGCCGGCGTCCGCGCGCTCGCGGGCCTCGCGCTGCCGTCCGAGCCCGCGACGGTGCTCGCGCTCGTCGCGGCGATCCTCGTCACCGGCGCCCTCCACGAGGACGGGCTCGCCGACGCGGCCGACGGCCTCGGCGCGCACGGCCCGCGTGAGGGCAAGCTCGAGATCATGCGCGACTCCCGCGTCGGCACGTACGGCTCGCTCGGCGTCGTCCTGCCGCTGCTGTTCGCCTACGCGGCGCTCGCGCCGCTCGACGCCGAGCGCTTCGCCCAGGCCGCCATCTGCGGCCACGTGCTCGGCCGCTGGTCGACCCTCCCCCAGGCGCGCTTCCTCCCGATGGCCCGCGAGCTGGGCGCCGGGGCCGCCGTCAGCGTCACCTCCGCCACGCTCGCGATCGGCACCGCGTTCTCGGCGGCGGTCGTGCTCGCGGTGGCGGGCGTCGTGGCGGGGCTCGTCGCGGTGGCGGTGGCGGCGGTGGTGGGCGCGGTCTGCGGGCTCGGGCTGCGGCGGGTGCTCGGCGGCGTCACCGGCGACACGTTCGGCGCGGTCAACAAGCTCACCGAGGTGGCGACCTACGGCGCGCTGGTCGCCGCCTGGCCGGCATAGGGAGTGCGCCGCTCAAGCCGCCCGGGCGGGCGGCCGATGCATTCGCACCATGTCGAGCGTCAAGTTCGCCTCCCTGGTCATCCAGACGGAGCAGCACCGGATCACCGGCTCGGTGTCCGTGCCGACGATGGGCCGCAGCCGGCTGTCGGACTACGCCAACGAGCCGTCGCGCGAGTTCTTCTCGATCAAGGACGCGACGATCGCGCCGCTCGACGCGCCCGACCGGGTCGAGCGCAAGGCGTTCCTCCTGGTCGCCCGCCGGCAGATCGTGCTGATCATGCCCGGCGACGAATCACTCGCCGGCTGAGGGCGCCGGCATCCGGGCGACGCTGAGCCCGCTGTGGCCGGGATCGTCGTCGGTCTCCTGCGACACGTCGACGTACTGGAAGCGCTCCGTGCCGGGCCGGATGGGGAACGAGAGCTCGTCGAGGCGGCCGAGCGGCTCGGCGTCGGCCTGGGAGTTGAACAGCCACACCACGTAGTCCGAGGACGGCCGCTGGAGGCCCGCGACCGAGACGACCATCCGGTCGCCCTCCACGGTCAGCGTGCCCGCGCCGCCGGCCGACCCGCCCGCCGGCGGCTGGACCGGGGCGGGAGCGGGCCCCCGCGGCTCGCCGCCTTGGGCGGCTGCCTGGTCGCGCGGAGGCGCCGGGTCCTCCCCGCCGCCGGCGAAGGCGGCCAGGCCGATCATCGCGGCGAGGCAGACGCCGAGCGCGACCAGCAGCGAGGAGGGCAGCGGCGCGGCGGCGGGCGGCTTGGCGGCGGGGGCTTCGGATGCGGGGGGCGGCTCGGGCGCGGGGGGCGCGGGCTCGGTCGGCGCTTCGACGCCCGGCGGCGGCAGGACCACCTGGCTCGGCGGGGCGGGCCCGGGCGGCGCGGGCGGCGCCGTCGCCGCCGTCTCGACGAGCACGGCGCCCGCCGCCGCCTCGCGCTCGACCGCCACGGGGCCCTGCGGGGCGTCCTGGAGCTGGGCGAGCGCCGCGCGGACCTCCGCCGTCGGCACGTCGACCTCCTGGGCGAGCGCCTCGAGCAGCCGCTCGCGCCGCACGGCGATCTCCTCCGGCGTCCCGCCCGACAGCCGCGCGATCTCCACGTCGTCGAGCTGGCGGCGCAGCCACAGGTTCATCAGCGCCCGGTTGGGCGGGTCCAGCCGCTCGGACGCGGCGAGCAGATCGGAGGTCGACGTCGACATCGCCCGGGCAGTTTCCCGGTTTCCGTTCCCTCGCACCACCCCCGGCCGCCCGGACGACCCGGACGCCGGAGGTCCGTCGCCTTACGCCGACCCGCGGACTCCCCGACCTGGGGGCGCCGGCGGCGTTCCCCCATGTGGAGCTGTACTCCGACCGGAAGGAACCATGACCCGACTCCGCACGATCGCATCCCTCGCCACCGCCGGCGCCCTCCTCGTGGCGCCCGCCGCCGGGCAGGCCTCCCACAAGGGTGAGCCGCACGGCAAGGGCAAGGCGAAGTCCAACAAGCGCTGCGCCAAGACGCCGAAGGTCGGCTTCTCGGTCAAGGGCACCCTCGTGTCCTTCACCGCCGACGACCCGGCCACGCCGGCCAACGAGGCGACCGTGACCCTCAAGGTCACCGACGCCAACGGCCACGCGACCCGCTCCGGCGACGTGACCGAGGGCTCGGACTTCACCCTCACGGCCGCCGACGACGCCTTCGACGTCAAGCTCGACGGCTTCGAGGGCGCCGACACCCCGTCCGTGGGTGACCGAGTCAAGGTCAGCGGCAAGATCGCCCGCACGAAGGAGAAGTGCGCGGCCGAGGGCACCTCGACGGCCGACCGGTTCGGCACGGCGGACGTCCGCCGCGTCACCGTCTCGGACCGCGACGCCGACTAGCCACAACGCGGCAAGCACCTTTCCGACGGCCGCCTCCGGGCGGCCGTCGGTCGTTGTGGGCCGGGAACGACGAAACCCGCCTTGCAGGCGGGTTTCTCAGGTACCGCTACGGGGATTCGAAAACCGCCGATATGGCTCTACAGCGCGGCGTTTCG
>JAUJME010000135.1 GCA_030447005.1 Solirubrobacteraceae bacterium
GGTCGGGGCGGCCATGGCGGTGGCCTCCGCGATGTAGCGGTTGATGCCCGCGACGTAGTTGCGCACGTCGTCCTGGACGGTCCGCCCGTCGGCGCCGAAGAGGTCGTCGAGCTGGTCGAACTGGCGCTGGAGGTCGGCCTCGGTGTACGGGGCGATCCTCCACTGGTCGCGATCCAGCTCGCGGTTGCCCTGCGAGCCGCCCACGAACGAAGACAGCTCCGCGCGGCCGACGTGGCGCAGGACGTCCATGAGAAACAGCCGGTCCTCGGCTCCCACGTAGCCGGCGCCGAACATCGTGCCGGCCCGCGTCGTCCCGTAGATGTGGGGCACGCCGAACGCGCGGTCGCGCTGGATGGTCACGTCGTCGCGAGGGCTGTAGCGGCTCGCCTCCTGGCCCTGGGGGACGCCGAAGCTCGCGTCCTTGAAGAAGCTCCCGAGCTGGTCGGGCTTCAGGCCGGGCGCGGCGAAGACCAGGTCGGCGTAGGTCTTGAGCTGGTCGGAGGAGTTCGGCGGCCGCGTGCCCGCCGTCTGGAAGGCGAGCAGGTCCGCCGCGCTCACGTGGCCGTTCTGGCCCGGCGGGATGATGTTGCGAAAGCCGCCGGCGTCGTCGGCCCGGAACGGCTTGGGCTCGGGCGGCGCGGCGGCGGCCGGCGCGGACATGGCGAGCGCCGACGCGGCGGCGATCGCGGACAGCAGCATCCGTGCCCGCACGCTGCGCAGTCTCGCGTTTGCTCCCCCCACGCTCGGGACGCTAGCGCGTGGCGGGCGATGGAGCGCCGGCCACGGTGACGCTTGCGCCGGGCAGCATTTTGGTGTTACCGTTAGTCCTATGAAAACCGAGACGCCCAGGCGCCCTTACCGGATGACCGCGCGTGCCGATGCCACGCTGGCCACCGCTGAGCGCATCGTCGAGGCGGCGATCGAGGTGTTCTGGGAGCGGCCGTCGCAGAACGTCTCGCTGGAGGAGATCGCCTCCCGGTCGGGCACGACCAAGCAGACCATCCTGCGACGCTTCGGCAGCAAGGCCGGGCTGCTCGCGGCCGCGGCGGAGCGAGACCTCGAGCGCATCGGCGCGGAGCGCGGCAACGTGGTGCCCGGGGACACGGCGGGTGCCATCCGCCTGCTGGTCGCCCATTACGAGCGCATCGGCGACGCCGTGCTGCGCCTGCTCGCCGAGGCGACCCGGGAGCCGGGGCTCCACGAGATCGCCGACCGCGGCCGCGACTACCACGCCGCATGGTGTGAGCGCGCGTTCTCTCCGGCGCTGGGCCGGCTGCGCGGCATCGAGCGGGAACGGCGCCTGGGCCAGCTGATCGCCGTGACCGACGTCTACACGTGGAAGCTCCTGCGCCGCGACCGGCGCCTGAGCCGCCGCCAGACCGAGATCGCGCTCAGAGAGCTGGCCGAAGCCCTCGCCGGAGGTCGTCGATGACCCGCGTCCTGGCGTACACGTCTCCGGCCCGCGGGCATCTCTTCCCGCTCACGCCGATCCTCGACGAGCTGCGAGCGCGGGGGCACGAGGTCGTCGTGCGTACGCTCGCCTCCGAGGTCGGTCTGATGCAGAGCCGCGGATTCGACGCCGCCGCGATCGACCCCCGCATCGAAGCGATCGCGCTCGAGGACTGGCGGGAGCGCAACCCGCAGGCCGCGCTGCGCCGGGGCGTCCGGACGTTCTGTGCACGAGCGGCCCATGACGCCCCCGACCTGACCACGGCCATCGCGGCGGAGCGCCCTGACGCGGTCATCGTCGACATCCAGAGTTGGGGGGCGCTGGCCGCGGCGGAGGCCTGGGGCGGCGCGTGGGCCGCGTTCTGCCCGTACCCGATCCCACTGCCCTCGCGCGACGCGCCGCCGTTCGGGCCCGGCCTGCCACCGGCGCGCGGCCCGGCCGGGCGCGTGCGTGACCGCGCCCTGCGCCCGCTGGTGTTCGGCGCGATGGAGCGGATCCTGGTCGCGCAGCTCAACGAGGTACGCGCCGGTCTCGGCGTCGGTCCGATCGACGCGACGACGATGTTCACGCGGCCGCCGCTCCTGCTGTACATGACCGCCGAGCCGTTCGAGTACCCGCGCCGGGACTGGCCGCCGAACCTCCGGCTCGTGGGGCCTTGCGCGTGGGACCCGCCGGCCGAGGCGCCCGCCTGGCTCGCCGGGATCGACCGTCCGCTCGTGCTCGTCACGACCTCGTCGGAGTTCCAGGACGACGGCCGCCTCGTGCGCACGGCACTCGAGGCGCTCGCCGGCGAGCCGGTCGACGTCGTCGCCACGCTTCCGGCGGTCGACGGTGCCGGGATCGACGTGCCGGGCAACGCACGTGTCCTGCCCTTCGTCCCCCACACCGCGCTCCTCGAGCGTGCGGCGTGCGCGATCACCCACGGGGGCATGGGCGCGACGCAGAAGGCGATCGCCCATGGCGTCCCGGTGTGCGCGGTGCCGTTCGGCAGGGATCAGCTCGAGGTCGCGCGCCGGGTCGAGGTCTCCGGTGCCGGCACGCGGCTGCCCGCCCGGAGGCTTTCTCCGGACCGGTTGCGCGCCAAGGTCCGCGGCGCGGTGGCGTGCCGGCCCGGCGCCGAGCGCATCGCCGGGGCGTTCGCGGACGCCGGCGGACCGGTCGCCGCGGCCGAAGCGGTCGAGCAATTGCTCGCCCGCCCGGCCTGAAAGAGCGGACGTGGTCGACGGTCAGTCCTTGTACGGGTCGTGCACGTCGCCCGGCGCCATGGCGATCCCGAGCGGGCGCAGCGTGTGGAGGATCCGCACCGTCCCGGCGTGCTGGGCGAGGACCGCGTCGAGGCGCTTGTAGGCGCCGGGCGCCTCCTCGGCGTTCGCGCCGCGCAGCTCGATGCCCTTCTCGCGCAGGTCCGCCGTCGTCGCCGCCCAGTCGATCGCGCCCTCGCGCTCGCGGACCCAGCGCTTGGTGAGCCGGGTCTCCCCGCACGCCGGGCACCGCTTCGGCTTGCCCGAGCGCGGGGGCTGGACCCAGTCGCCGTTCGGGCACGCCCAGCGCTTGCGCGACTTGCCCGCCGCCGCGGTCCGCGACATCGCGCGGCCGGCGCCGTGGACGGTCGAGTAGAGCGCGGAGGCCGACAGCTCGGAGTCGACGCCCTCGAGGATCACCGACGGCTCGCCCATCGTCGCGCCGACGAAGCCGCGCTGGCCCGGGAATGCCGGCGTCGCGCCCTTGCGCACGACGAAGTAGGACTCGCCGCCGTGCTCCTCGAGCCACGCGAAGTTGTGGTGGTTGTGGACCTGCTCGAGCTCGGTGGCGCCGAGGATCCCCAGCACCTGGGCGGCGACGACCTCGCGGCCGGCGTAGGCGTAATCGCCCGCGAGGCGCATGGCCGCGAGGTACTCGTCGCCGGCGGCGGTGCCGACGCGCAGGAGGTCCGGCGGGGCCTCCATCTCGCCGCTGCCGCCCTCGTACTTCGCCGGCCGGCCGCGCTCGCGCGCCGCGACGTCGAGGTAGTGGGTCGCCGTCTTGTGGCCGAACCCGCGCGAGCCGAAGTGGACGCCGACCCAGACGTCGCCGTTCCCGTCGGCGAACAGGTCGACGTAGTGGTTGCCGGCGCCGACCGTCCCGAGCTGCTTGGCGGCGGTGCTCGCGAGCTGGCGCTGTACCCGCACGCCGTCCGAGCGGATGCGGTCGATGACGGGATGGTCGCGCGCGGCGCCGTCCGAGCGGCCCATCCCGAAGGGGACCTCGGCGTAGATCCGGTCCATGATCTTCGGGAGGGAGGGGCGCAGGTCCTTCTCGCGCACGTCGGTGCGGACGGCGAGGTTGCCGCAGCCGATGTCGTAGCCGACCGCGGCGGGGGAGACGTGCTCGCGGTAGGCGACGTTCGCGCCGATCGGCGCCGAGTAGCCGAAGTGGCCGTCGGCGGCCAGCACGCCGCGCGCGCCGTCCTCCGCGCGGACGCAGCGGACCATCTGGTCGATCACCTTCGGCTCGTGCTCACCGAAGACGACGATGTCCTCGGTCGGGTGCCGGCTGACGTGGGGCATCTAGCCGACGTCGAAGAGCTCGAGCACCCGCTCGGGCGGCCGGGCGAGGACCGCGCGGTCGCCGCGGACGACGATCGGCCGCTGGAGCAGGCGCGGGTGCTCGGCCATCCGGCGGATGAGCTCGCCGTCGGTGACCCCCGGGTCCTCGAGCCCGAGCTCGGCCACCAGCGGCTCGCGCCGTCGCAGGGCCTCGCGCGGACCGATGCCCGCCTTGCCGAGCAGCTCGCGGATCTGCGGCTCGGTGAGCCCCTCGACGTGGTACTCGACACGATCGAAGTCGACGCCGCGCGCCTCGAGCAGCTCGGTCAGCCGCCGGCATGTCGTGCAGGCGCTCTTCTCGTAGACGGTGATCTCGGCCATGGCCTAGGAGCATGACGGAGCGCCGGGGCGGCGCTACCCTGGCAACGTAGTTGCTCGTACAACGGAAGGGAACCGCCACCGTGCACGTCGAGATCTGGTCGGACATCGCCTGCCCCTGGTGCTACGTCGGCAAGCGTCGCTTCGAGGCCGCGCTGGCCGCGTACGAGCACCGCGACGAGGTCGAGGTCACGTGGCGCTCCTTCGAGCTCGACCCGGCCGCGCCGCGCGAGCGCGAGGGGGAGACGGTGGCCCACCTGGCCGAGAAGTACGGGACGAGCCGCGAGCAGGCCCAGGCCATGCTCGACCGGATGACGGAGACCGCGGCCGCCGACGGCCTCGAGTTCCGCTTCGACCTCGCCCGCGGCGGCAACACGTTCGACGCGCACCGCCTCCTGCACCTCGCGGCCGCCCACGGCGCGCAGGACGCCCTCAAGGAGCGCCTGATGCGCGCCTATCTGACCGAGGGGGAGCTCATCGCCGACCACGCGGTGCTCGAGCGCCTCGGGGTCGAGGCGGGCCTCCCGGCCGACGAGGTCCGCGACGTCCTGGCGACCGACCGCTACGCGGCCGAGGTCCGCGAGGACGAGCACACCGCGGGCGCGCTGGGGATCAGCGCCGTGCCGTTCTTCGTGGTCGACCGCAGGATCGGGGCCTCCGGCGCGCACGAGCCGGCGGCACTGCTCGACCTCCTGCGCCGCGCGCGCCCCGAGCCGCCCCCCGTGCCGGTGGTGGCCACGGG
>JAUJME010000136.1 GCA_030447005.1 Solirubrobacteraceae bacterium
GTTCCTCTCCGAGATGGTGCCGATGGTCCCGCTGCTCGGGGGGATCGCCTCGGCGCGGACCGCCGACGACGGCGCGGCGCTCTTCTTCGGCGAGGAGGTGGTCGCCGAGGGAGCGGTCGGCGTGCGCTTCGACGGCGTCGAGGTCCTTCCGTGCGTCTCGCAGGGCGCCGCCCCGGTCGGCCCGGAGCTGACCATCACGGCGGCCGAGGGCAACGTGATCTCCGAGCTGGCCGGCAAGCCGGCGCTCGACAAGCTCCGCGAGACGATCGAGGGCCTCCCCGCGTCGGAGAAGCGGATGGTGGCCGGCGGGCTGCTGATGGGGATCGTCGTCGACCCGAACAAGCCCGACTACGTGCACGGCGACTTCCTCGTCCGCGGCGTGGCGGGCGCCGACCCGGAGGCGGGGACGATCGCGGTGGGGGCCGAGGTCCGCCCCGGCCAGGTGGTCCGCCTGCACGCCCGCGACGCCGACAGCGCCGACCGCGACCTCGACGAGGCGCTCGGCATCCGCATGGAGGCGCTCGGCGGCCGCACGCCCGCCGGCGCGCTGGTGTTCGCCTGCAACGGTCGCGGCCGCGGCATGTTCGGCTCCTCCGACCACGACGCCGACGCGGTCACGCGCATCCTCGACGGCGCGCCGTCGGCCGGCTTCTTCGCCGCGGGCGAGATCGGCCCTGTGGGGGGCGAGTACTTCGTGCACGCGTTCACGGCGACCGTCGCGGTCTTCGCGCCGTGAACCTCGGCGGGCGCACCGTCCTGCTGACGGGCGCGACGGGCGGCCTCGGGCAGGCGATGGCGCGGGCGCTCGCGCGCCGCGGGGCTCGCCTCACCCTCACGGGCCGGCGCGCCGAGCTGCTCGAGCCGCTCGCCGCCGAGCTCGGCGGGCGCGCGTACCCGTGTGATCTGGCCGACCCCGCCGAGGTCGACCGGCTCGCGGCCGACGAGGGCGAGGCCGACGTCCTCGTCGCCAACGCGGCGCTGCCGGCGAGCGGCCGCATCGACGCGCTCAGCGCGGCCGAGGTCGACGCCGCCCTCGCCGTCAACCTGCGGGCGCCGATCATCCTCGCCAAGGCCATGGCCGAGCGGATGGTCCCGCGCGGCTCGGGGCAGCTGGTCTTCGTCTCCTCGCTGGCCGGCAAGGCGGCCTCCTCCGGCGGCAGCCTCTACTCCGCGACCAAGTTCGGGCTGCGCGGCTTCGCCCTCGGCCTGCGTGAGGACCTGCGCCCCCACGGCATCGGCGTCTCGCTCGTCTCCCCCGGCTTCATCCGCGACGCCGGCATGTTCCACGACTCGGGTGCCAAGCTGCCGCCGGGCGTCGGGACCAAGACGCCCGAGGACGTCGCCCGGGGGGTCATCACGGCGATCGAGAAGGACCGCGCCGAGGTCGACGTCGCCCCGGTCGCGCTGCGCGCCGGGGCCGCCTTCGCGCTGCTGGCCCCCGAGGCAACCGCCAAGCTGCAGCGCCGGCTCGGCTCCGACGGCGTCGCCGACGCGATCGCCGAGGGCCAGCGCGGCGTGCGCGAGGGCTAGTCGCGGGCGGCGGGCCGGCGCGGCGCGGCGCGGCGCGGCGGCGAGCCTGGCGCACAGGGTGTCTACCTGCTCCGGCCCGTCAGAAGAGCGCCTCCTGTCTGTGGCCGGGGGCGGGACCGTCCGTCGGCGTGCCCGCCGCACTGCGCGACGCCGCGGCCGCCCGCGCCCGCTGCTCTCCACGGCGGAAGAACCGCTCCTCCGTCATCCGCGACACCTTCGGCGCCTCGCGCAGCACCCGCTCGATGCGCTGGCGCTCGGCGGCCGGCGCGTAGGAGCCGCGCGCGTAGAGCTCCTCGTAGCGGTCGACGAGGTCGGGACGCTTCGCGCGCAGCCAGTCCATGAACACGTCCCGCGTCGCCCCGCGCAGGAACAGCGTCTGCCCGCCGACGCTCGTGGCCCCCGCCTCCTCGGCGAGATCGAGGATCGCCTGGACCTGCGTGGGGTCGTCGTTGATCCCCGGCATCAGCGGCGCCACGAGGATCCCCGTGGGGATGCCCTGGCGGTTGAGCTCGGCGACCGCCTCCATCCGCGCCCGCGGGTGCGGGGTGTGCGGCTCGGTCGAGCGCCACGCGCGCTCCTCCATCGTCGGGATGGAGAGGCACGCGCTGAACTTGGTCCGCTCCGCGATCTGCCGGAACAGGTCGAGGTCGCGCAGCAGCAGCGGCGACTTGGTCAGGACGGAGCAGGGGTTCGCGGCGTCGCGCATGGCCTCCCAGATCCCGCGCATCAGCTTGTAACGGCCCTCGACCCACTGGTACGGGTCCGTGTTCGTCCCGAGCGCGACGTGCTCGCGCTTCCACGACGGCCGCGCCAGCTCCGCCCGCAGGACCTCGGGCACGTTGACCTTGACGATGATCTCGCGGTCGAAGTCGCGGCCGGCGTTGAAGTCGAGGTACTCGTGCGTGGGGCGGGCGAAGCAGTTGTGGCTCACCACGCCGTTGGAGATGAAGTCGCCCGTGCCCGTGGTGATGTCGTAGAGCCGCATCGCCAGCCCCAGCGGCTCGACGGAGACCACGCGCGTCTTCGCGTCGGACTTGAGCGCCAAGCCCTGCACCGTCCGCTTGCGGGTGATCGCCGGATCGGTGAGGTGGAAGAAGCGCAGCCGCTCGCGCAGCCCGCCGCGCAGCCGGATGTTGGTGATGCCGTTGGGACCGGCCGGCTCCTCGACCGCATCGAAGCCGAAGTGCTCCAGGCACGCCGCGGTCCAGTCGAGCATCGCTCGATCGCCGTTGGAGATTCGCAGCGCCGCGCCGCTGCAGGACCCCTCCGCGTCGAAGATCCCGGCGAGAAAGCCCTTGCGCCACGCGCCGCTGGGCGAAAGGGGCCAGCGGATGAGCTCCCTCACCTGGTCGACCGCCGGGGCCGACTGGGTCCGGATCGCGCGGATCTCCCGGCGTCCGCCAGCAGCTGCTGCGAAGAGGAAGGCGCCGGTGCCGACGCCCGCCTCGACGAGATAGCCCTGCGCACGTTCGAGGGCCTCGCCGTCGGCAAGGGCGAGCCGGAGGAAGCGATGGGTCCACGGCCGCCCGTTCGCGCGGACGTACTGCCGCGAGGCGAGGTGGCCGTCGCCGCGGATGAGCCCGCAGAGATAGCCGCGCCGGTAGTCCTCGCAGGCCTCCGGGGGGCGGGGCGTGTCGCCCGTCCCGAGCAGGGTGTTGTTCGTCGTCAGGTAGGGCCTCTGCCGAGCGCCCTGCGTGGCGCCGGTGACGTGCTTCCACCCCCGGTCGCTGAGGAAGCGATGGTCGCCGCTCGTGACGATCTGCGTCCCGTCCTCGAGCATCACCCGGTAGGCCGGCTTGATCGTGGACCAGTGGTCGAGCACCGTCGTCTCGACGTAGCGGCGGCAAGCGCCACGGACCTCGGTCCCGACGATGGCGTCGCCCGGCCGCAGCTCGCCCATCGGGCGGGTGCGACCGTCGGCGAGCAGGATCCGGGTGTCCCCCGAGGTGCAGTAGGTGCAGGCATGGCTGCACCCCCGGTACGGGTTCACCGTCCACCCGAACGGCACGCGCGACGCGCCGGGCACGCGGTTGAGCGCCGTCTTCGCGCGGATCTCGTGGAAGCGCATGTCGAGCGCCTCCGGGGCGTCGAACGTGCGGATCACGAGGTCGTCACCCGTGCCCGGCAGCGACTCCTGCGGTTCTATCCCGACCTGCTGATCGTCCCAGCGCACGAACACATGTTCGCACAGCCGGCGGACGGACTAGCCGATCCGCGACAGCAACCGCTCCTCGCCCATCAGCGTCTGGCTCGAGGCCGACCCGATGTCGACCATCACGAGCTGCCCGGGCGCCGCGAGGCCGGCGAAGTTGACCGCCTTGTTGTGGCGGGTGCGGCCGCGCAGGCGGGTCGGGTCGGTCCGCGACGGCCCCTCGACGAGCACCTCCATCGAACGCCCGACGAACCGCTGCGCCCGCTCGCGCGCCCGCCGCTGGACGACCTCGACGAGCCGCTCCATCCGCTCGACCTTGACCTCGTGCGGAACCTGGTCGGGCAGGTCGGCGGCGAGGGTGCCGCGCCGGGGCGAGTAGACGAAGGTGAAGGCGCCGTCGTAGGCGACCTCCTCGGCCACCTCGAGCGTCTCGGCGAAGTCGGCCTCGGTCTCCCCCGGGAAGCCGACGATGATGTCCGTGGTCAGCGCGACGTCGGGGACGTGCTCGCGGATGAGCGCGACGCGGTCGAGGTAGCGCTCGCGCGTGTAGGTGCGCCGCATCGCCTTGAGGATCCGCGAGGCGCCCGCCTGCAGCGGGAGGTGGATGTGCTCGCAGACGCTCGCGAGCTCCGCGTGGGCGCGGATGACGTCCTCGCGCATGTCCTTGGGGTGCGGGCTCGTGTAGCGGATGCGGTCGATGCCGTCGACCGCGTCGATCGCGCGCAGGAGCTCGGCGAACGTGGTCCGCTCGGCGCCGAGGTCGCGGCCGTAGGAGTTGACGTTCTGGCCGAGCAGCGTGATCTCGCGCACGCCCTCGCCGGCCAGGCGCTCGGCCTCGGCGACGAGCTCGCGCGCCGGCCGGGAGACCTCGCGGCCGCGGGTCGAGGGCACGATGCAGTACGAGCAGGCCATGTTGCAGCCGACGGAGATCTGCATCCACGCCTGGAAGTCGCGGGCGCGCTTGTCGGGCAGGTGGCCCGTGAAGCCCTCGAACTCGAAGTAGCCCTGGGCGCTCAGCGAGTCGGAGGTGAGGAACTCGGCGAGCTTGTGGACCTGGCCCGGCCCGAAGGCCACGTCGACGAACGGGAACTGCGCGAAGACCTGCTCCTTGACCGACTGCGCCCAGCAGCCGCCCACGCCCACGATCCGCTCGGGGTCGGCGCGCTTGAGGTGCTTGGCCTGGTGCAGGTGGGCGACGAAGCGCTCGTCGGCCTTCTCGCGGATCGAGCAGGTGTTGAAGAGGATGAGCTGCGCGTCCTCGCGATCGGCGACCTCTTCATAGCCCAGCGACTCGAGCATCCCCTTCATCCGCTCGGAGTCGTGCTCGTTCATCTGGCACCCGAAGGTGGTGACGTGGAAGGACTTCATGGC
>JAUJME010000137.1:0-3668 GCA_030447005.1 Solirubrobacteraceae bacterium
GGTTGGCCGGCTCCCCGGTCGCGATCTGCGGCAGCGGCAGGTCGAGCAGCGCGGCGCCCGCGCTGAGCTTCTCGACCACCAGGCCGAGCGGGAGCGTCCCCGGGCGCACGAGCTCGGAGTAGACGGACGCGAACGCCGTCTCGAGCCCCGTGGTCCCCATCGGGGCCTCCTCCCAGGGCACCTCCTTCTCCTCGCGCGCGTGCGGCGCGTGGTCGGTGGCGATGCAGTCGATCGTCCCGTCGCGCAGCCCGGCGATGAGCGCCTGGCGGTCTGCCTCCGTGCGCAGCGGCGGGTTCATCTTCAGCCGCGTGTCGAGCAGGAGCAGGACGTCCTCGTCGGTGAGCGTGAGGTGGTGCGGGCTCGCCTCGCAGGTGATCGCGACGCCGCGCGACTTGGCCTCGGCGACCGCCTCGACCGACTCCGCCGCGCTGAGGTGCTGGGCGTGGATGCGGCCGCCCTCGTAGCGGGCGATCGCCGCGTCGCGGGCGATCAGCGTCGACTCCGAGATCGACGGGATGCCCGCCAGTCCGAGCCGCGCGCTGACCTCGCCCTCGTGCATGACCCCGGCGCCGCTGAGCGACGGGTCCTCCTCGTGCAGCGCGATCACCCCGCCGCAGAGCTTCTGGTACTGGAGCGCCTTGCGCAGCATCGCCGCGCGCCACACCGGCTTGCCGTCGTCGGTGAAGCCGAGGGCGCCCTCGGCCCGCAGCTCGGCCATCTCCGTGAGCGCCTCGCCCGCGAGCCCGCGCGTGACGGACGCCATGAAGCCGGTCGGCACGCGGGCCTCGCGGCGGGCGGCCTCGCGCAGCGCGCGCAGGACGGAGGCGTCGTCGACGGTCGGCGAGGTGTTCGGCATCGCCACCACCGCGACGAAGCCGCCGGCCGCCGCCGCGCGGGTGCCCGAGTCGAGGTCCTCCTTGTGCTCCTGGCCCGGGGTGCGCAGGTGGACGTGCGGATCGACGAAGCCCGGGAACAGGTGGCGGCCCTCGCCGTCGACGCGCTCGGCGCCCTCGGGCGCCTCGAGCGAGCCGGGGGCGCCGATCCCCGCGATCACCCCGTCGCGGACGAGGACGTCGTGCGGGGCGTCGATCTGAGTCCGCGGGTCGAGGACGTGCGCGCCCTCGACGAGCAGGTCGGCGGGCGGCGTCGGGCGGGAGAAGAGTCGCTCGACGGCCATCTACGCGTACTGCGGGGTCGTGGGGGCGCGGTCGCCGGCGGTCCGCCCGGCGAGCAGCTCGTAGAGGACCGCCATGCGGACGACAACGCCGGCGGCGACCTGCTGGCCGATCAGCGCCTGCGGGGAGTCGATCACCTCGGCGGCGAGCTCGACGCCGCGGTTGACCGGCCCGGGGTGCATGAGCACCTGGCGCGGGCCGAGCCGGCGGCCGTCGATCTGGTAGACGGCGGCGTACTCGCGCAGCGAGGGGACGAAGGAGTCCGTCATCCGCTCGTTCTGCATCCGCAGCGCGTAGACCACGTCGGCCTCGCCGAGCCGGTCGAGCGTGTGCTCGACCTCGCAGCCGAGCGACTCGAATCCGCGGGGGATCAGCGTCGGCGGCCCGCAGACCGTCACCTTCGCCCCGAGCTTGGTGAAGGCCAGGACGTTCGAGCGCGCGACGCGCGAGTGGGTGACGTCGCCGACGATCCAGATGTTCGCGCCGTCGAGCGCGCCGAGGCGCTCGCGCAGCGTGTGGACGTCGAGCAGCGCCTGGGTCGGGTGCTCGTGCTTGCCGTCGCCGGCGTTGACCACCCCGGCGGGCGTCCAGCCGGCGATCAGCCGCGCGGCGCCGACGTGCGGGGTGCGGACCACGATCAGGTCGGGGCGGTAGGCGGAGAGGGTCTGGATCGTGTCCTTGAGCGACTCGCCCTTCTCGACGCTCGATCCGCTCGAGACGAAGTTGATGACCTCCGCGCTCAGCGTCTTGGCGGCCAGCTCGAAGCTCGAGCGGGTGCGCGTGGAGACCTCGTAGAAGAGGTTGAGCACGCGGCGGCCGCGGAGCGCCGGCACCTTCTTGATCTCGCGCTCGTCGACCTCGGTGAAGGCCTTCGCGCGGTCCAGGATGCGCTCGATGTCCGGGCGCTCGAGGTCCTCGATGGAGAGAAGATTCCTCACGCGACGGCTCCTTCCAGGGCGGTGATGGAGACCTCGTCGACCCCGTCGACCTCCTCGAGGCGGACGTCGACGCGCTCGGCGCGCGCGGTCGGGAGGTTCTTGCCGACGTAGTCGGCGCGGATCGGCAGCTCGCGGTGGCCGCGGTCGACGAGCACGGCGAGCTGGACGCGCGCCGGGCGGCCGTAGTCGAAGAGGGCCTCGATGGCGGCGCGGACGGTGCGCCCCGTGTAGAGGACGTCGTCGACGACCACCACGGAGTGGCGCTCGAGGGCGAACGGCAGGTCGGTGGAGCGCACGACGGGGCCGGCGGCCGTCGGGTGGGAGCCGATGTCGTCGCGGTAGAAGGCGATGTCGAGGGCGCCGTGGGCGACCTCCGAGTCGAGGAGGTCCTCGATCAGCCGGTGCAGGCGGGCGGCGAGCACGGCGCCCCGGGTGTGGATCCCCACGATGGCGACGTCGCCCTCCGGGTTCTTCTCCACGATCTCGTGCGCGATGCGCACGAGTGTGCGGCGGATGTCGTCCGCGTCGAGGACGGTCTTCTCTGACACTGCGAAACAGCTCCTTCCTGGCCTCACGGGACCGGGTTAAAGGCGACTGGCTTATGCAACCTAGCAGTGCTTCAGGACGGCTCGAGCTCCTCCCGGACGAGCTCGGGCGCCCCCCGCTCGGGGAAGGGGATCTCGATCGCGTCGAAGTCCCGCGGCACGACGGCCTCCTCGAACACCGCGCGGGCCTCGTCGCGCACGTCGCGCGGGAAGTAGCGGGTCGAGAGATGGGTCAGGGCGAGCAGCTTCGCCCCCGCGTCGCGGGCGATCTCGGCGGCCTGGGCGGCGGTCGAATGCCCCGTCTCGCGGGCCCGGCCGCGGTCGGCGTCGAGGAAGGTCGCCTCGTGGACGAGGACGTCGGCACCGTGGGCGAACGCCTCGACGCCCTGACACGGCGCCGTGTCCCCCGAGACGACCACCCGCCGGCCCGGCCGGTCCTCGCCGATGACCTGCTCCGGCGTCACGCCGTCGACGGGCTCCCCCCGCTGGAGGCGCCCGAAGTCGGGGCCCGGCCTCACCCCGAGCCGCTCGGCCTCGGCGGCGTCGAAGCGCCCGGGGCGATCGTCCTCGACGAACGCGTAGCCGTAGGCGGGGACCCGGTGCTCGACCGGGAACGGCGAGATCACGTAGCCGTCGAAGCCGACCTCGTCGTAGCGGTCGAGCTCGACGAGGTCGAGCGGGTAGCTCACGCGGCCGTACATCGGGCGGATGGCGGCGAACAGGCCCTTGAGGCCCGGCGGGCCGTAGACCGCCAGCGGCGCCTCGCGGCCGCGGAGGTCGAAGGTCTTGAGCATCCCGGGCAGGCCGAGCCAGTGGTCGGCGTGGTAGTGGGTGACGAAGACGGCGTCGAGCTCGGGCAGGCCGATCGAGCGCAGGAGCTGGCGCTGGGTGCCCTCGCCGCAGTCGAACAGCAACCGCTTCCCGCCCGCCCGCAGCAGCAGGGCGGGCAGCCCGCGGCGGGCCGTGGGCACCGAGCCGCCCGTGCCGGCGAAGAACAGGGAGAGGTCCAT
>JAUJME010000137.1:3768-5049 GCA_030447005.1 Solirubrobacteraceae bacterium
ACGCCCTCCCCCTCGAACGCCACGTGCCCCGCCGCGCGCAGCGCCTCGGGCAGCGGCGTCTCGTAGCTCCACGCCGCGTCGGCGATCCCCGCCACGCTCCAGTAGCTCGCCTCGCCCTTGTACGGGCAGATCGACCGCTTCTCGCTCGGGGCGAGCACGCCGGGGCGGACGTCGGCGCGCGGGACGTAGGCGCGGGGCGCCATGCCGGTCTCGAAGACCATGACGGGCCGGCTCGACTCGGCGACGACCTCGCCGCCCGCGGTCACCCGGACGTGGCGCGAGCTCTCGAGCGCGTCGACGCGGTGGTAGGGGTCGCGCAGGTGGCCGAGCGCGCGCTCGTCCTCGACGTAGATCTCGTCGACGCGCTTCCAGTAGAGGGCGGCGTAGCCCTTCAGCCACGGCGCCTGCTCGAGCGGGGCCTCGTACGCCCACACGAAGTCGCGCTCGACGCGGTCGCCGGCGCGGAGGGTCCAGTAGCTGGCGTCGCCCTTGAAGGGGCAGTGCGTCGAGCTCTCCGTGCGCTCGAGCAGCGAGGCGTCGAGGTCCTCGAGCGGGACGTACGGGACCGGCGGGATCCCCGTCTCGTAGAGGAGCTTCGCGCGGGTCGTGTCGACCACGGTCCGCCCGGCGACGACCGCGCGCAGGCGGGCCGGATGGTCGGCGAAGAAGATCCGGTGCGCGGGCGCGCCGTCGAGGTCGAAGTTGAACTGCCCGCCCGGTGATCCGGCGAGGGGGCCGGTGCCCATGCTCAGGCTCATGGGGAGCAGCTTACTCCTCGTTAGCCGAGGTCGATCAGGCGGAGCTCGACCCGGCCGTCCTCGCCTGCGCTGCCCTCCCCCATCGTGTGCCGCGGCGACCGCCGCCGCTCGGTCGGCGAGCCGGGGTTGAAGATCTGGAAGCCGTCGGCCTCGTCGCGCTCGTGGAGCGGGATGTGGGAGTGCCCGAACACCACGGCGTCGGCTCCGGGAAACGCCCGCCGCATCCGCGGGAGCCGCCCGGCCGACGGCCCGGCGTCGTGGACCATCGCGATCCGCGCCCCGCCGGGCAGCTCGACCGTCCGCGTGGCCGGCAGGACCCGGCGGACCGCGGCGTCGTCGACGTTGCCGTGCACGGCGTGCACCGGCGGGCCGAGGGCCTCGAGCTCGCGGAGGACCTCGAGCCGCATCAGGTCGCCGGCGTGGAGGATCAGGTCGGCCGCCCGCAGCCGCTCGACGCACGCGTCCGGGAGCCGGCGCGGCCCCTTGGGCATGTGGGTGTCGGAGATGATCGCCAGGCGCACGC
>JAUJME010000138.1 GCA_030447005.1 Solirubrobacteraceae bacterium
CGTCGTCGGGCTGGCTGCGGCGCGACCTGCCCGAGCGCATCGAGCAGGCCTCCGGCCTGCCGGTCAACCACGTCGTCACCGACCTGGCCTCCTGCGGCCTGCCGTTCGACGTCTGCCTCGTGGTGGCCAACCAGACGGCGGCGGGCGACGAGCTGATCGCCCGCCTGAAGGCCAAGGCGGATGAGGGGCCGCGGCGCTTCATCGTCGCGGTGCCGCAGGAGTCGGGCGAGGGGGCCGCGGTCGAGGGCTCGCGCCGGCGCCTCCAGGCGCTGCTGAAGTCGCTCGAGGACGCCGGGATCGTGGCGGCGGGGATGATCGCCCACACGGATCCCTACACGGCGACGATGAACGCGGTGCAGAGCTTCCTGATCTCGGAGATCGTCATCTCGACGCTGCCCGGGAACCGCTCGGAGTGGACGAAGAAGGGCCTGATCGAGCGCGTCGCGAAGGCGACGGGCAAGCCGGTCGAGCACGTCGAGTCGGCGGTCGACGAGCGCGTGGGGGCCGGCGCCTGATGGAGGCCGCCTCCCTCCACCACGGGTCCCATCACGGTCCGCCGCCGGCCAACCGCTCGTCGCGTGTCGAGCCGCAGCTGCTCGGGATGCTGCTCTTCATCATCTCGGAGATCATGGTCTTCGGGGCCTTCTTCACCGCCTACTTCTTCATCCGGGTGGTGTACGAGGCCGACTGGCCCGCCGCCGGGACCGAGCTGCCGAAGCTGATCGCGGGCGTCAACACGGCGATCCTGCTGGCGTCGTCGGTCACGGTGCACTGGGCGCTCGAGTCGGCGAAGAAGGGCAACCGGTTCGGGCTCCAGGCGGGCATCCTCACGACGTTCCTGCTCGGCGCGACCTTCCTCTTCATCCAGATCAACGAGTACGTCCACATCGGCTTCGCTCCGCAGGACCACGCGCAGGGCTCGATCTTCTACGGCCTCACCGGCCTGCACGGCGCCCACGTCTTCGTGGGGCTGACGCTGCTGGCGTTCACGACGATCCGGGCGTTCCGCGGACACTTCTCTCCCGAGGAGCACCGCGGGGTCGAGGTGCCGGGGATCTACTGGCACTTCGTCGACGTGATGTGGGTGATCGTCTACACGACGGTCTACATCATCTAGTGCTCAATCCGCTGCGCTCCGAGGCGGAGGCCTTCCGCTTCCTGGCCTACGTGGTGGTGCTGGCCGTCGTGGTGATCGGGCTGGTCCTGCTCGTGCGCGCGCTGTAGCCGGCGGGCGGCGGTGGAGCTCTCGCTCGACCCGGGCGTCCTCGCCAGCCTGGCGGTCGCCGAGTTCCTCTACGTGCGCGCGGTGCGGATCCTGCGCGCCCGCGGCGTCGCGGTCTCCCGCGGCCAGCAGGCGCTCTGGCACGCCGGCATCGCGCTGTGGCTGATCGGGCTGGTCTCCCCCATCGACGCCTGGGGCTCGGACCTGCTGTCCGCCCACATGGCGCAGCACCTGCTGATCGCCGACCTCGCCGCGCCCTTGCTGCTGGCCGGGATGCGCAACCCGGTGCTCGCGTTCCTGCTGCCGCGCCCGGCGCTCGTCACCCTCGCCCGCCGCCGGCGGCTGCGCGCGGCGTTCCGGACGCTGCGCCGGCCGCTCGTCGCCATCCCGGTCTACGCGCTGGTCCTCTACTTCTGGCACTTCGACTTCGCCTTCACGGCGGCCGTCCGCAACGACGCCGTCCACGCGCTCCAGCACGCGAGCTTCGTGGGGATCGGGATGCTCGTGTGGTGGTCGGCGCTCGAGCCCAAGCGGCGGCGCCTGCGCGGCGACCTGTGGAAGATCGGCCACATCCTCGCCGCCCGGCTGCTCGGCATGTTCCTGGGGATGGCCTTCGTGATCATCCGCCAGCCGGTCTACACCGACGTCTACGGCGCCGGCGAGCGGCGCTTCGGGCTCTCGGCGATCGCCGACCAGCAGCTCGCCGGCGGGATGATGGTCGTCCTCGACGTGCTGGTGATGCTGTTCGCGCTGACCTTCTTCTTCGTCCGCGCGGCGCGCGACTCCGACCGCGACGACGCGGCCCGCCCGACGATCGCCGCTACTTGACGACGAGCTTGCCGAGCATGCCGCCCTCGCGGTGGCCCGGCACGGAGCAGTAGTACGTGTACTCGCCGGCCTTGACCTCGGCGGAGACCTCCGAGACGCCGCCGTTCTGCACCACGGGCCCCTTCTCGTCGAGCCCGCCGCCCTCGATGGCGATGTTGTGCGGGACGCTCGACTCGTTGGGCGAGAGCAGCGTGAGCTCGCCGGGCTGGGCGATGGCCGACGCGAAGGTGTAGGCGAGGGCACCGCTCGGATCGGCCGGGATCTCGAGCTCCGGGCCTTCCGCCTTGGCCACCGCGGTCGACTTCTTCACGCCGACGCGGGCGAGCTGGCCCGCATCCTCGCCGGGCTTGCCGACCGCGTAGGCCACGTAGGCGGCGACGTCCTCGGCCGTCTCCCCCTTCACGAGGTCGGCCGGCATGAAGCCGGTCGGCTTGCCGTCGAGCGGGTCGTTCTGGACGTTGGGGTTGGGGTTCTTGATCTGCGCGTGGACCATCCCCTTGAAGGTGGACTCGCCGAAGCCGTCCTTGCGGGCCTGCTGGAAGGCCTCGTCGAGGTTCGGGCCGTTGACGCCCGTGGTGCCGGCGCGCTCGAGCACGTGACAGGACCCGCACTTCTGCACGAAGGCCTGCTTGCCGGCGACGAGGTTGTCCCCTTCGTCGACGAGATCGCAACCGGACAGTCCAAGCGTGAGCGCGGCGGTCGCCGCGAGCGGCGCGAGCCGCTTCAACCCTCCTCCGAGCATGGCCGGAATCGTAATGGATGAAGCGGCCGGACGGCACCGCCTGGGCGGCCGCCGGTCAGGGGACGGGCAGGCCGGCGAGCTCGCCCCGGGCGGCGGCGATCACCGTCCGGGCGACCCCCTCCCACGAGTACCGCTCGCGCGTCACCTCGACGATCGCCTCGCGGGTCCGGGCACGCAGCTCCTCCGGGGCCGTCAGCCAGGTCACGAGGCGGCCGGCGAGCCCCTCGACGGCGCCGTCGCCCAGGTCGAACGCGAGCAGGTCGCGGACGGGCGCGGGAACCGCGGCGGCGAGCGCGCCGGCCACCTCGGCCAGGCCGGAATGGCGGGCGACGACCGGCAGCGCCCCGCAGGCGGCGGCTTCGGCGGCGACCATCCCGAAGGACTCCGGGAAGGTGCTCGGGACGACCATCGCGTCGGCGGCGGGCAGGAGGTCGGCGAGCTCGGCGTGCTCGAGCCGGCCGGTCCAGGCCACCCGGTCGAGCAGTCCCGGCGCCGCCGCGGCGTAGGCCTCGCGCTCGCCCGGCGCCAGTCCGTCGAGGAAGGCCCCGAGCTCGGGCAGCTCCCGGCCGTCCTCGGCGCGGGTCGCGCGCGCGCCCGGGAGGTCCCCGGCGGCGAGCGCCTGCGCGAGGCGCTCGAGCCCGCCGGCGAACGCGCCGAAGCCGACCGCCACGAGCCGGGCGTCCGGGACCGCTTGCAGGACGAGCGGCCACGCGGCGAGCAGGAGCTCGACCCCCTTGGAGCCGATGAGCTTGCCGACGAAGACGACGATCCGGTCGCGGCCGGGGTCGGCGGTGGCCAGCGCCGCCGCCGCCTGGGCCGGGTCGCGCGCGAATGACGAGGCGGCGCCGGCGCCCGCCGCCGGCGCCGGCGCCGCCGCCAGCCGCTCGACGAGCCGCGCCAGCCCCGTGCGCGCGGCGGCCGGCTCGCGCGGGGCGAACGCGGCCACGTCGACGCCGGGCGGGCCGAGGCGCGTGCGGGCCGGCAGTCCGGGGTCGCCCATCGCCGCCCACAGGCTCTCGGCGGTGTGGCGCGACCCGGTGAGCACGGCGCCCGCGCCGGCGAGGCCCTCCTTCGCATGGGGAAGGAAGCGGGGGTGCGGCTTGACCGTGTACTCGAGCGCCGAGCCGTGGATCTTGACCGCGTAGGGCACCCCCGTCCCGGCCAGCGCGCGGGCGAGGATCACCGGCCCCATGACGAGGTGGTTGGCGAGCGCGACGTCCGGTCGCGCGCGGGCGCAGACCTCGCGCACCGCGGCGACGTTGGCGGCGACGTAGGCCTCGACCTCCGCCTCTGAGAGCTCCGGGAACGGCCGGGCCTCGACGCCCTCGTAGCGGTCGGCGACGTAGACGGGCAGCAGGCCGCCGATGTCCGGGCGGTACACGGTCGCCCGCGCGGGGGAGCGCCGCTCGGTCACCTCGAGGGCACCGCCGTCCCAGTCGCCGGCGGCGTCGAGCCAGTCGAGCGCGAGCGGCGCGCGGTCCTGGCAGAGCAGGTGGACCTCGTGCCCGGCGCGCGCGAAGGCCGCTCCCAGGCTCGCGTTGTAGACGTTCGAGCCGGTGCCCTGGAGGAGGTAGCCGTGGAAGATCAGGACGCGCACGCGCCGCAGGCTACGACCATGCCCCTTGCTAGGGTTTCCACCCCATGAGCCTGCGCCAGAAGTACCGGTTCCGCACGCCCTCCACCGGCCGGGAGATCCTCATCGAAGCCGAGCCCGGCCGCGAGTACGTCGACAAGGAGACGGGCGAGCCGATGCAGGTGATCGGCGAGGTGCTGCCGCTCGCGTCGCCCTCCGAGCTGCCGTGGACGATCGAGAACCTGCGCTTCTGCAACTGGTGCGACCAGATGAACCAGCGCGACCTCAACGACTGCCAGTGGTGCGGGCGCCGCATGGCGGCCCTGCCCCGCTGAGGCCTGCCGTGTCCCGGCGCCGCCCGGCCCTCTCGCTCGCGCTCGCCCTGCTGGCCGGCCTGCTGCTGGCCGTCGGGCTGACCGCGTGCGGCGGCCAGCAGATCTCCGCCGACGAGGTGACGGCCCCGCCGCCGACGCTCGACATCCCCAATGACGAGGTCCCCGCGACGGCCGATGCGCAGGCCGACGACGCGGCGGCCGACGACGAGGACGAGGACGGCGACACCACGACGGGCGAGGGCGAGACGACGACCGGCGCCGGTGACGACACCGCCGGCGCCACCGGCGGCACGGCCGGCGGCACCGCGGGGACGACGGGGGGCAGCGCGGCTCCCGC
>JAUJME010000139.1 GCA_030447005.1 Solirubrobacteraceae bacterium
GTGCGCATCATCCAGGGGCGATCCCGCTCGGGCAGGCGGTGGGAGCTCATGGCGCCTATTCTCGCACCCCGATGCGGGCGATCGACGTCAAGCACCTCGGGACGGAGCACGTCATCGCCGCCTGGGAGGTCGACGAGGTGATCGTCGATCCGGGGCCGGAGTCCAGCCTGGAGACCGTGCTGGCCGCCCGCGGGACCGACGAGCCGCCGCGGGCGCTCCTGCTGACCCACATCCACTTCGACCACGCCGGGGCGGCCGGCGCGCTGGTGCGGCGCTGGCCGTCGCTCGAGGTCTACGTCCACGAGCGCGGCGCCCCGCACATGGCCCGTCCCGAGCGGCTGGTGACGAGCGCCACCCGGCTGTACTCCGAGGCGGGGATGAAGCGGCTGTGGGGCGAGGTCGTCCCCGTCCCCGAGGCCAACCTCCGCGTCCTGGCCGGCGGCGAGACGGTGCTCGACGGCGCCTTCCGGGTCGAGTACACGCCGGGGCACGCCTCCCACCACGTCGCCTACCTCCACGAGGCCAGTGGCCGCGCCTTCGTCGGCGACGTCGCGGGCGTGCGGATCCCGCCGGCCGACCTCGTGGTGGCGCCGACGCCGCCGCCCGACATCGACATCGACGCCTGGGAGCGCTCGCTCGACGTCGTCGCCGCCTGGGAGCCGTCCTCGCTGGGGCTCACCCACTTCGGGCTCATCGAGGAGGTCGGCGCCCAGCTCGACGCCGTCCGCGAGGCGCTCCACGCCCAGGCCGCGCTGGCCGGCGAGCACGACATGCCCGGCTTCGTGGCCGCGATGCGCGAGCGGGTGGCCGCCGCGGCACCCGGCCTGGTCGAGACCTACGGCCAGGCGGTCCCGTGGGACCATCTCTACCTCGGACTCGACCGCTGGCGCTCGAAGTTCGGCGGCTGATCACTACCCTTCCGGCAATGGGCCAGACCATCGAGCTCCCCCGCACGAGCGGCCCCGATTCGGGCTTGGGCGGCGCCTGGCGGGTCATCGTCCGCAACGACGACCACAACACCTTCGACCACGTCGCCGCCACCCTCGCCCGCTACATCCCGGGCGTGTCGATCGACAAGGGCTTCGCGATCGCCGACCAGGTCCACAACCAGGGCCAGGCGATCGTCTGGACGGGCCAGAAGGAGCCGGCCGAGCTCTACTGGGAGCAGCTCAAGGACGCGGGCCTGACCATGGCCCCGCTCGAGCGCGACTAGTCCAGCAGCTCCGAGAGGAACGACTCGCGCTTGTGCTTCTTGCGGTGGCCGTGGCCGTGCCCGTAGCCGCCTGCGCTCGCGCCGCCGAGTAGGGCGCCCAGGCCGCCCAGCTGCTCCAGGCCGCCGCTGCGGCGCGGCTCGTGGCGCTCGTGGCGGTCGTGGCGGTCGTCGTCGTGGTGGCGCTCGGGCCCGCCGCCCGGGAAGCGCTCGTAGTAGGCGTTCTCCGCGTCGATGAGCCGCTCGAGCTCGCCCCGGTCGAGGAAGACCCCGCGGCACCCGGTGCACTGGTCGACCATCAGCCCGGAGCGCTCCAGCGTGCGCCAGGGGTTACCGCACTTGGGACATTCGAGTTCGGCCATGGCCGTCAGCCTACGCGGCGCAACTCTCGGGGGCGAGCCGGTCTTGGACGGCGTGCGCCTCCTTCGACCGGCCCTCGCCATCTCGCTCGCCGCCGCGAGCGCGCTCGTCTCGACCTCTGCCGCCGCGGCCGGCTACGAGCCGGGCGGCCCCGCCCCCGGCGCCTGCACCGGCGCGGCCTTCGCCGACCGCGTCGGCACGGGAGCCTCGGAGGCGCTGACCGCCGGGGACCGCCCCGAGCGCGTCTACGGCCTCGGCGGCGGCGACCTCCTGCGCTCGGGGCCGCTGCGGGCGGCCTGCCTGTTCGGCGGCGCGGGCACGGACCTCCTGCAGCTCGGGCCCGGCGGCGGGATCGCCCTCGGCGAGGAGGGCGCCGACATCGTGGTCGGCGCCGGCAAGGACGACGCCCTCTCCGGCGGCCCCGGCGCCGACCTGCTCGTCGCCAAGGCGGGCGGGGACGTCCTGCGCGGCGACGCCGGGATCGACGGCTTCGACGCCGGGCCCGGCGACGACGCGATCGTCTCCGCCGACGGCCGCCGCGAGGTGGTCATCTGCGGCAAGGGGACCGACGCCGTCGCCGCCGACCGCTCCGACGTCGCGTTCGGATGCGAGCGCGTCCGCCACCTCGGCGGGCGCCCGCTGCGGCGTCTGCGGGCCACGCCGGCGCGGGGCGGCCGCCGCACGATCTTCCGCCTGCGCCTGCGGATGCCCCAAGCCGGCGGCCCCGGGGCCTTCACCGTGCTCGCGCCGCGCTGCGCGGATTCCGCCCCCGCGGCGGTCACCGTCTTCCCGGCGCCCGGACGGCGCGTCCGCGCCGGCCAGCGCGTCCGCGTCGGGCTGCGCCCGCCGCGCGGCGGCTGGTGCTCGGGCATCCGCGAGGCCGCGCTGGTCCGCGTGCCGGAGTGCGACCCGGCCAGCTGCGCCGCCCAGCCGCCGCTCGAGCCGCTGGCGACGGTGCGCCTGCGGGTTCGCTGAGCAGGACCGGAGCCCGGTGGTCAACGTGGCAATGCCCCGCGGCTGAGCCGCGTTTGTCATCTTGACCACCTCTGCGGTGGTCAAGGTGACACGGAACCCAAGGTTCGCCGCGCGTGTCACGTTGACCACCGCCTCACCAGCCGGGGTGGAGGCCGAGGTCCTAGATCCCGCTCGCGGAGAGCTCATACGTCCCCTCCGCCAGCCGCGCCAGCAGCACCGCCGACGCCCCGCCGCCTGCTCGCCACGCCAGCTCGAGCACCCCCGGCTCCGGCTCCGAGTACGAGAACTCCCCGCCGAACGCGGGGTGGGAGTTGCGCAGCCGGATGAGCTCGAACAGGCGCGCCACCACCGGCCGCTCGACCGCCGCCGCCACCTCGGGCTCCGTGTACACGTGGCGGTTGATGTCGCGCCCGACGCCGGTCCGCTCCAGCAGCTCCACGTCGTTCTCGCCCGCCAGCAGTCCCACGTAGTAGACCTGCGGGATCCCCGGGATGAAGAACTGGAGCGCCCGCGCGAGCAGGTAGCGGTCGGCGTCGCGGCCGAGCGCGTCGTAGTAGGTGCAGTTGACCTGGTAGAGGTCGACGTTCGAGGCCGCGGCGCCCGTCGCCCGGCGGCTGGCCCCGCCGCTCGCCGAGTGGATCGCCTCGACGAGCGCGTCGATCTGCGGCGCGTCGAGGAGGCCCTCGAGCTCGTGGGAGGCCTGGTCGGCGGCGACGTCGATGACCCCGATCCCGTCGTGGGTGTCGAGCACGGTGATCGCGTTGGCAGGCCGCATGTCGAGCCAGCGCACCAGCGGGGCGGGATCCGCCGCGGTCAGGGCGTGCAGCACGAGCGGCGGGAGCGCGAAGTCATAGACGCGGTCCACCCGCGCGCCGACCTCGACCTGCCGCGCGTAGTGGGAGTGGATCTCCACCAGCACCTCGAGGCTGCGCGCCCGCGCCCGCGCCGTCAGCGAGTCGATGAACGCGAACGTGTCGGGCGTCATGAAGGACGACGTGCCGGCGGTCTTGACCGCGTAGCCGACCGCGTCGAGGCGCAGCATCCGCACGCCCGCGCTCGCCATGCGATCGAGGATGGCGTCGTGGTAGGCCGCTGTGGCCGGGTGGCCGACGTCGAGGTCCATCTGCGCCGGGGTGAAGGTCGTCCACGCCAGCCGCCGCTCCCCGCCGATCGTCACCGGCGTGAACGGCAGCCCCGGCCGCGGGCGGTAGATGCGCAGGAGGTCCTCCTCGGTCGCCCCCTCCGCGAAGACGGCGCCCAGCGTCAGGAACATCCCGGCGTGCTCGGACTCCGCGCCCCGCGCGAGCACGTCGCGGAACTGCGGCGAGTCGGCCGAGACGTGGTTGACGATCACGTCGGCGGTCACGTCGAAGCGCTCGCCGAGCGCGCGGACGTCGTCCCAGGTCCCCAGGCGGGGGTCCACCTCGAGGTGGTCGATCGGGTCGAAGCCGGCGTCCGCGCCGTCGAAGGGCCGGAAGAACGGGAGCAGGTGCACACCCCCGAACAGCCCGGCCAGCGGGCCGTCGAGCAGCCGCGCCAGGCCGGGCAGCGAGCCGCCCAGCCGGTCGGCGTAGGCGATCAGCCCGACCTGGTTGCGCAGCGCGGGGCTATCCGACAGCGGAGCGCTCGCCGCCGTGCGCCTGCTCTCCGCCGAGCGAGCCGCTCGTGACGAGGTCGTGGAAGCCGTAGACGACCGGCACCTGGAACCAGCTCGTGTAGTCCCGTCGCCAGCCGACGAACTCCTCGCCCTGCCAGTAGCGCTCGAAGTCGAGCTTGCTCCCGAAGGTCGCCATCTGCAGGAACTTGTAGCGGTCGTCGCGCGCCCGGTAGACGTGGTAGTCCGTCGCCCCGTAGCGCAGCGCCACGGGGGCGATCTCCATCAGGGCGAGCTCGAACTTGTCGCCGCGGAAGAGCGTCGCGTACCAGGGGATCTGGGCGACTCCGCCGCCGCCGGCCATCAGGCGCCCACCTCGGCGCGGATCGCGCCGGGGCCCTCGGCGGTCTTGCCCTGGCCCTCCTCGGTCGCGCCGACGAGGATCGCGATCTTGCCGAGGTGCTTGTTGTCGCGCAGGAGCTGGTGGGCCTCCGCGACGCCGTCGAAGCCCATCGTCTGCCACAGCACGGGGCGGATCTTGTTCTGCTCGATGAGGGCGTTGGCCAGGTTGGCCTCCCACGCGTTGGCGAAGTGCGAGCCGATGATCTGCTTCTGGCGCATCCACAGGTAGCGGACGTCGAAGTCGAGCGAGTAGCCCGACGTCGCGCCGCAGATGACGACCTTGCCGAACGGCTTCACGCAGAGCACGGAGGTCGGGAAGGTCGCCTGGCCGACGTGCTCGAAGACGATGTCCGGCGCGCCGCCGAGGATCTCCTCGACGCGCTTGGAGAACCGGCGCGACTCCTTGAAGCGCGCCTTCTCCTCCTCGGGCGACTCGCCGCCGCGGCGCATCATGCCCTTG
>JAUJME010000140.1 GCA_030447005.1 Solirubrobacteraceae bacterium
CTGGCGACGCTCACGCGGATGCAGGCCTTCGCGCGCCACATCGTGTCCTTCTTCGCCGATCACGACGTCCTGCTCACGCCCGCGCTGGCCGAACGGCCGCTGCGGATCGGCGAGTGCACCGGCACCGGCGAGGACCCCATGGCCGACTTCGCGCGCTCCGGCCGCTTCACGCCGTACACGGCGATGTTCAACGTCACCGGGCAGCCGGCGCTCACCCTGCCGGTCCGCCACGGCGACGACGGGCTGCCGACCTCCGTGCAGCTCGCCGGCAAGCCGCTCGGCGAGGACACGCTGCTCGCGCTCGCCGCGCAGCTCGAGGCGGCGGTCGCGCTGCCCGCGAGGCGGCCGCCGGCGGCCTCTCGCGCCTAGGCGCCGCCCAGCACCGCCGACACCGGCTGCGGCGAGACGCCGAGCGCCTCGGCGTCGGCCGCGCCGCCGGGCGTGGTCATCCCGGCCGCGCGGAAGCTCGCCTCCGACCAGGTCGCCACCGCCGCCGGGCCGGTGAGCGTCTCGTGGGCGAGCAGGACCCGGCGCAGCGCCCACTCGGGGATGGGCAGCAGCGACCGGCGCCCGCGCAGCGCGAGGTCCACGAGCTGGCGCTGGCTGACCGTCTCGGGACCCGCCAGGTCGTAGGTCGCGTGCTGCGGCGCGCCGGCGGCCGGCCGGTCGACGGCGGCCAGCACGCAGTCGGCGACGTCGTCGGCGAGGATCGGCTGGACCCGCGCCCGGCCGCGCCCGGTGAGCGGCACGGCGGGCAGGAGCGCCAGGCGCTCGAGGCGGGTGAGGCGGTCGTCGCCCGGCGCGTAGACCGTCGAGCAGCGCAGGGTGGTCGTCCGCAGGTCGGACTCCGCGACCGCCCGCTCGGCGAGCGCCTTCGCCCGGTGCACGCGGGTGCGGTGCCACGGGGTGGCGCCCAGCGCGGAGACGAAGACGAGGTGCTCGACCCCGGCTGCCTCGGCCGCGCGCAGCAGCCGCCAGACCGCGAGCCCGTCGACCTCCTCCACCGAGGCGTGTGGCTGGTCGCGCTCCGAGCCGCCGAGGTGCAGCACGGTCGTGACGCCGCGCAGCCCCTGCCGCAGCCACCCGGGGTCGGCGAGGTCGCCGAGCGTGATGTGGACGCGGACGCGGTCGGGCCCGAGCCGCCGCGGGTCGCGCACGAGGCAGCGGACGGGCGCGCGCCGGGCCACGAGCCGCGCCAGCACCCGCGAGCCGATCAGCCCCGTGCCTCCCGTGAGAAGGATCACGCCCGCAACCCTAACCCGTACAATCCGCCGCCCCCGCGGTCACTTCTCCCCTTCAGCTGAGGAATCCCACATGGCCTACGTCATCACCGAGCCCTGCATCGGCACCAAGGACAACTCGTGCGTCGAGGTGTGCCCGGTCGACTGCATCCACCCGACGCCCGACGAGCCCGACTACGACAAGGTCGAGATGCTCTACATCGACCCGGAGGAGTGCATCGACTGCGACGCGTGCGTCGAGGCCTGCCCGGTCGACGCCTGCTTCGCCGAGGACCAGGTCCCCTCGGAGTGGGAGAACTACGTGCAGCTCAACACGCAGTACTTCGCCGGGAAGTAGGCCTCCCCGGCGAAGCACCGAGGGCATCGCCCTACGCCATCGGCAGCGACATGCCGACCGGCTTGGGCGCCGCGGCGGGCGCCGGCGCCTGCATGAGCGGCAGCTCGATCGGCGACATCGCGATGATCCCGCGCGCCGCGGAGCGGATCGCCTGCGCGGCGGGGTCGTCCGGGTCGGACATCACGAGCGGGGTGCCGAGGTCGGACTGCTCGCGCAGCGGCATGGTGAGCGGGACCTTGGCGAGCAGCGGCACGTCGAGCTCGTCGGCCAGGCGCTGGCCGCCGCCCGCGCCGAAGATGGGGAAGCGCTCGCCGCTCGGCGTGGTGAAGACGGACATGTTCTCGACGATGCCGGCGATCTCGAGGTTGACCTTGTCGGCCATCTCCGCGGAGCGCCGCGCGACCTTCTGCGCGGTGTCCTGCGGCGTCGTGACGATCACGAACTTCGCCTGCGGGAGCAGCTGCGCGAGCGTCATCGAGACGTCGCCCGTGCCGGGCGGCAGGTCGACGAGCAGGTAGTCGAGCTCGCCCCAGGCGACGTCCTCGAGGAACTGCTGGAGCGCCTTGTGGAGCATGGGCCCACGCCAGACGACGGCGGCGTCCTCGTCGAGGAAGAAGCCGATCGACATGACCTTCACGTCGTGGGCGATGGGCGGGAGGATCTTGCGCTCGCCCGAGACCTTCGGGCGGTCGGCCGGCACGCCGAACATGCGCGGGATGGAGTAGCCCCAGACGTCGGCGTCGAGGACGCCGACCTGCTTGCCCTCGGCCGCGAGCGCGACGGCGAGGTTGGCGGTCATGGAGGACTTGCCGACGCCGCCCTTGCCCGAGCCCACGCAGATGACGTTCTTGACCTGCGCGAGCGCGCCCTCCGGGAGCGAGGAGCGGCCGAGCTTGCGCTGGAGGTTGGCCTTCTGCGTGTCGTTGAGGACGTCGAAGCCGACGTTGACGCGCGAGACGTCGTCGAAGCCGGCGACCGCCTCGGCGACGGCGGTCTGGAAGTGGCTCTTGATCGGGCAGCCGGGGGTCGTCAGCGACACGGTGACGTCCACGACGCCGGCGTCCTTGATGTCGATCGCTCGGACCATGTCGAGCTCGACGATGTCGCGCCGCAGCTCGGGGTCGATGACGGCCTTCAGCGCCTCGAGGATCTGTTCTCTGGAGGGCATGCCTCCATTGTCGCAGGCGCCTTGAACACCGACGGGCCGGCACAAGTGCCGGCCCGACGGTTGAGGGGAGGAGAGGGTGCTGCATCTGCCGACGGGATATGAGGTCGGCAGATCTCTCCCGGCCCGGCTCGCTCTCCTCGGCGGCCGGCGGGGGAAGGGCGGTGCTACGCCAGCGTCTTGACCTGGTCGCGGGCCTTGGAGACCACGCGCTCGCCGGTGGCGACGCCGACCTGCAGGGCGTCCTCCACCCGGCTCGACACGAAGTCGATCCGCTGGGTGACGGTGTTCGGGCGGCGCTCGGCGTCGCGCTGGACGGCGACGCGGTTGCGGCGCACGATGCGCTCCACGCGGGTGCGGGTGCGCTTGGCGTTGCGCTCGAGCTCGTTGCGGGCCTTGCTGCCCCGGCGCTCGAAGCGGTTGAGCTCCTTCTCGGCGGACGTGCGCGAGGAGTAGCGGTCGATGACGTCGGAGACGCTGGTGACGGCGCCGATGACGCGGTCACGCGCCTCGAGGGTCGCGCCGACGTAGGTCAGCGCGGCGCGCTCGGCGACGTTGCGGGTCTGCTTGGCGGTCGTCTTGGCGGCCGTGGTGTTGGCACGGGCGGCCTCGCGCGTCTTGTTCGAGGCGGTCGTACGGGTGCGACGACCGGTCGACTTCGACGGCGACTTCGACGCCGTGGCGCGCGACGTGCTGCGCGAGGTGGTCGAGCGCGAGCTCGCCGAACGGGTGCCCGTCGAGCGGGAGGTGCTTGTCTTGCGCGCGGCCGTGGTCTTGCGGGCGGCCGTCGTCTTGCGGGCGGCGGGCTTGCGGGTGCCCGTGCCGGTCGACTTCTTGGCGGAGCCGCTGGCGCTGCTCTTGGTCGTGCTCGTGCTCTTGGAAGTGCTCTGGCTGGTGGCCATTGGTGGAGTCAACCCTCTCTGGTTGCCGGCTAAGGAAGTTAGTTCTAAGCGGGCGTGCCGTGATCGTACCCGGCGAACAGGTGTTTGTAAACCGCGCGGACCGGCTCGTTACACAGGCTCGCCGATTCGTCGACCCCGCGCCGAAAAGCGGTCACGACTTTGTAACAGCGGGAACGCGTGTTCGGGCCGCTAGGGCCCGGCGGTGCGGAGTCGCGGCGGCTCGGTGCGCGCCAGCCAGGCGGCCGGATCCTCGAGCTCGGCGGGCGACGGCATGCGCTCCGGCGCCTCCCACACGCGGTTGAGCGCGGCGATGCCGCCCCGGGCGACGACCGCGTCGCAGAAGGACTTGCCGAGCTCGTACTGGCGCAGCTTCATGTCGAGGCCGATCAGCCGCTCGAAGAGCCGCAGCAGGCCGGTGCGGTCGCGCCGACGGCGATCCATCGCCGCCCGCAGCTCGGGGAGCCGCGGGAGCAGGTCGGCGCCGACCGCGTCCATCACGTGCTCGGCGTAGCCCTCGAGCACCGCCATGAAGGCCTGCATCTCCTCGAGCTGCGCCCGCTGGGCGTCGCCCATCACGAGCGTCGCGAGCTCACCTCGCCGCACCGCCTCGACCAGGCCGCGCAGGTCCTGCGCGCTCGGCAGCCTCGAGAGCCGCCGGGGGTCGACCTGGACCTCGAGCGCTGCGAGCAGCCCACGGACCCGGCCCGCGAGGTGCTCGCGCAGCCAGGGGACGCCGCCGAACTGCAGCGCGTGGGTCATCTCGTGCAGCGCCACCCATCGCTTGAGGTCCTCGGGCTCCGCGCCCAGGGTGCGCGCGGCGTGAGCGAGGTTGGGCGCGACGAACAGCAGCCGGGCGGGCGCCTCCGGGTCGAGGACGGGGAACTCGTACTGGCCGAGGACCCGCTGGGCGAGCACCCCGGAGAGGACGCCAATCTCCGCCGCCAGCAGGGCGCCGGCGGCGGCCCGGACCGGGCCGGCGAGGGCGCCGAGGTTGCCGCCGAGCCCCTCGATCACCGGGTCGAGCAGGCCGCGCATGCCGCCCAGGCTCGTCTCGATCCAGGCGCCCCGGTCGATGCCCTCGGCGGGTGGCACCGCCGCGCCGGGCACGAGCCCGGTGTAGGCCTCGACGAGCCGGCGGCTCTCCTCGGCCGGCTCGCCGAGCGCCTCGAACGGCGCCGCGGCGCCGGGCGGGACGGAAGGGCCGAGGCCGGCCACCCCTTGGGCCACCACGGTGGCGAGACGCCAGTCGATCATCTGAGCTCTCAGGATGGCATCTGCGGGATGCGGGCCAGCTCGGCCAGCCCGCGCTCCGTGCGCGCCGCGACGATCGCCGAGTGGG